>NZ_JBSGJR010000706.1:0-3098 GCF_053605645.1 Micromonospora sp. NPDC003776 | reverse complement strand
GGTGGCCCGGGGCGAGCCCGCCGCCATGACGGTGACCGTGCGCAACACCGGGCGGCTGCGGGCGGCGAACCTGGTCGCCGAGGACCGCTGCGGCGGCCGGCTGGTCCCGGTCCCGTTGCTGCGGCTGCGGCCCGGGCGGGACACGACCGTCGGCTACGCCGTGCCGACCCACCGCCGTGGGGTGGTGCCGGTCGGGCCGCTGCGGGTGACGCGCCGCGACCCGCTGGGGCTGGTCGCGCTGGCCCGCTCGTACGGGGACGCGGTGCCGGTGTGGGTGCATCCGCGCATTCACCCGCTGCGGGCGGTGCCGACCGGGGCGGGGCGCAGCCTGGACGGGCGCGTCGACAGCGTCCCGCACGGCTCGATCACCTTCGACTCGCTGCGCGAGTACGTGGTCGGCGACGAGCTGCGCCGGGTGCACTGGCGCACCAGCGCCCGGGTGGGCGAGCTGATGGTGCGGGAGAACGTGGACACCAGCCTGCCCCGGCTGGTGGTGGTGCTGGACAACCGGGCGGTAGCGCACCCGGACCGGGCGGACGGGGTGGCCGAGTCGTTCGAGTCGGCGTGCGAGGCGGCCGCGTCGGTGGTGGTCGCCGCGGTCCGGGAGGACCTGCCAGTGAGCCTGCTGCTGGTCGCCCCGGCCGAGGACGACGCCGGTCGCGGCGCCGGGCCGCCGCTGGACCGGCTGGCCGCCGTCGAGTTGAGCGAGGGCGGGCCGGATGTGCTGCGTACCGCGATGAGCCGGCTGCGGCAGGAACGGCTCGGCGACACGCTGGTCTTCCTCACCGGGCCGGGCACGCGCGGCGACCTGGGGCACGTGGGCGCGCTGCGCGGCCCGTACCCGTCGGTGGTGGTGGGGGTGTTCGGCGCGGCCGGGCCGACGCCGGCCGGCGCGGCGGGCCTGACGGTGGTGGACGCCGCCGACGGCGCCGAGTTCGCCGCCGAGTGGGACGGGATCCGCCGATGGTGACGCTCTCTCCCGCACCGCCCGAGGCGGACACGCCCGCCGGCCGGCCGCCGCGGCGGGCCGTGGAACGCGTGCTGCGGGCGGTACCGGTGCCGCTCGCCCTGATCGTGATGATCTCGCTGGCCGGCGTGGTGCTGGGCCGGGTGTACGCCGGGCAGCTGCTGACCCGCCTGATGGTCGGCGCGGCGATCGGCTCGGTGCTGGTCAGCGTCGCCGCCCGCCGACTGCCGTCCTGGCTGGTCGCGCCCCTGTCGGTGGCCGGCCTGGCCGGGTGGACGGTGCTGTCGCTGAAGCTGGCCGCCGACCACGCCGCGCTGCCCGGCGGCCTCGGCGCGGTGGCCGCCGACGCCGCCCGCAACGCCATTCCCCGGCTGCTCACCGCGATGATCCCGGTCGAGCCGGCACCGGACACCGTGCTCGTGCCGCTGGTCGCCGCCTGGCTGACCGGGCTGACCGCCGCCGAGGTGGCGCTGCGCACCGGCCGGGTGCTGCTGGGCTACCTGCCGCCCGCGCTGCTGTACGCGGGCGCGCTCTACGTGGTCGGCCCCAACGCGGACCCGGCGATCGGGCCAACGGTGCTCTTCGCCGCCGTCGCCGCCGCCGGACTGGCGGTGCCGTCCGCCCGGTCGCCGCAGCCAGCGGCGATCGATCCCGCGGCCGGGCTGGCGCCGGCGGTACGCGCGGCGGTACGGCTGCGCCTGTTCGCCGCCGGCGCGGCCGGCGTGGCGGTGGTGGTGGCCGTGGCGGCCCTGCTCGCCCCCGTCGTCGCCGGTCAGGTGCACGACCGCCCGGTAGACCCCCGCCGGTACGTGGAGCCGCCGCAGGTCGAATCCCTCGATGAGAACCCACTGATCCGGATCTCCGGCTGGGCGCTCAACCCCGACCAGCGGCTGCTGAACGTACGGACCGAGGTGGCCGGGACGCCGGGCGCGGTGCCCCGGATCCGGCTGGCCGTGCTCAGCGACTACGACGGGGTGACCTGGCGGGTCGGGGCCACCTACCGCAACGCAGGGCGGATCCTGCCCGCCGCGCAGCCGGCGCCGGGCGCCGACACCGACACGGTCCGCCAGGAGATCACCGTGGCGGACCTGACCGGGCGGCTACTGCCGGCGGTGCCGACCCCGCGCGAGGTGTCCGGCGCCCGGGTGGCGTACGACCCGGCGACCGGGACGCTGATCCGACCCGAGGGGCTGGCCCCCGGGCTGCGGTACACGGTCACCTCGGTGCGAGAGCGGCCGGACGTGAACCTGCTGGCCACGGCGAACGTGCCGGCCGGTGACGCGGTCGCCCGGGTACTGCGGGTGCCCGACGGGGCGCCCGAGCAGCTGCGCCGGCTGGCCGCCCAGCTCGCCGAGGAGAACGGCGCCCCGTACGCCCGGGCCACCGCGATCCAGGACTTCCTCGCCGAGCACTACCGGGTGACCGCGGACGCGCCGAGCGGGCACGCGTACCCGAACCTGGCGTTCTTCCTCTTCGGACCGCGTAACGGCGGCGGGCAGCGGGGCACCTCGGAGCAGTTCGCCGCGGCGTTCGCGGTGCTGGGCAGGCTGGCCGGCCTGCCCACCCGGGTGGTGGTCGGCTTCGAACCCCAGGGCGACGGTCCCGTGCGGGCCGCGGACGCGTACGCCTGGCCGGAGGTGCTCTTCGACGGCGCCGGCTGGGTGCCGTTCGACCCGATGCCCCGGCCGAACGAGGAACCCCGCCCGGTGGAGGAGGACTTCCGGCAGCAGCCGGACAATCCGCCGCCGTCGGAGGTGCCGGAGCCGACCGTGGAGCCCACCGCCACCGCCCCGGTGGAGGCCGCGCCGGCCCGGAAGGGTCGCGGCGGCCCGGGTACGCCGGTGCTGGTCGGCGGCGGTGTTGGCGGCCTGCTGCTGCTGGCCGGGTTGGGGCTGCTGGCCCTGGCGCTGCTGCGCCGCAACCTGACCCGGGCCCGGCTGTACCGGGGTGACCCCGGCGGGCGCATCGCCGGCGCCTGGCGGGAGCTGACCGACGCGCTGCGGCTGTCCGGTCACCCGGCCGGCGACGACCTCGCGGCTGCTCCGGATGGAGGAGTCGCTGCGGGCCCGGGTGGTCGGCCAGTCCGAGGCGGTCGCCGCGGTCTCCGACGCGGTCCGCCGCGCCCGGGCCG
>NZ_JBSGJR010000705.1:0-3100 GCF_053605645.1 Micromonospora sp. NPDC003776 | reverse complement strand
GCAGCTCACCGACGCGCTGGCGCAACGCTTCCCGCAGCTCGCGTTCGACCCCGCGGCGGTCCACTTCGGCGCGGCCAGCCACGACATCGGCAAGGTCGTCCACCCGCAGGAGCTGACCGGGCCCGGCTCCACGCACGAGGCCGCCGGCCGCGACCTGCTGGTACGCCACGGCGTGCCGCCGGCGCTGGCCCGGTTCGCGGCCACCCACGCCGCCTGGCGGCAGCCCGGGATCGGCATCGACGACCTGCTGGTCAGCGTGGCCGACAAGGTGTGGAAGGGCAAGCGGGTGGCCGACCTGGAGGACCTCGTCGGGGACCGGCTGGCCGCCGCCACCGGCCGCGAGCGGTGGTCGGTGTTCCTCGACCTGGACGAGATCCTCGACCGCCTCGCGGCCGACGCGGACCGGCGGCTCGCCTTCCAGTCCCTTCACCCGGTACGGGACAGCCCGGGGCGGTTCCCGGGCCGCCCGCGCGGCTGAACCGACCCCGACGCCGAGGGCGAATGAGGTCAGCCGGCCAGCGCCGCGCTGATCGCGCGGACCTGACCGGGGGCGACCGAGGTCCAGAAGTCACCGTCGTGGCAGCCGGTGCGGATCTCCACCACTCCCGGGTCGGGCAGCCGGTCACGCAGCGCCCGGACCGCCGGGGTGAACGGGTCCGCCGCGCCGATCGCGATCCGCACCGGCAGGCCGGCGAACTCGCGGGCCCGGGCGGTCACGTCGTAACGGGCCCACTCCTCGGCGCTGTCGAAGGCCCCGGCGTTGACCCGCCGCGCGTCGGCGTACGAGTGGAAGATCGCCGGCGAGGTGGCCACCACGGCCCGGAACCGGTCGGGGTGGGTGAGGGCGGCGACCAACGCGCCGTACCCGCCCATCGACCAGCCGGCGATCGCGACCCGGTCGGCCGCCAGCCCCCGCCCGGCGAGCAGCGGCAGGTACTCGTCGACCAGCATGCCGAGCGGGTCGTCGTCGGGGTGAGGGTGCCAGTAGCCGTCCCCGCCGTCCACGGCGGCGATGGCGAACGGGACAGCCCCGTGCGGCAGCTCCCCGGCCAGAAACTGCGGGTACGCGCCCGCGCCGACGGCGGCGCGGGCGTCGGAGGCGAACCCGTGCAGGGCCAGACAGACCGGGAGCAGGGCGCCCGGGGCGTACCCGGGTGGGTAGGCGATGGCGAAGCCGACCTCCCGACGGCGTGCCACCGAGCGGAAGCTGCCGGTGACCGGCGGCGGGACCGCGGCGCGCGGCGCGTCCGGCGGACGGGCGTCGCACCGGCCGAGGGCGTGATCAAGCACCGAGCGGCCGGGCAGCACCCCCGCGTCGACCAGCGCGACGCCGCCGGCACCGAGGCCGGCGAGGCCGACGGCGGCGCCGGCGGCCTGGAGAAGTCGACGTCGGGTGACGGGCATCCCGTCACAGTAGGGCTCCGGCCCGGCCGAGGGAGTCCCGCGTGATCCCCGCCTATCCGCCGGTCCCCTCGGGCGCCTCGTAGATCCACGACTCTTCCGCGCCCTCGGGCGCATGCTCGACCCGGCGGTATTCGACCACGCCCGTCGTCTCGTGGGCGCCGTGCAGTTTGAGCGGGTAGTTCAGCGGCGGGTCGTCCGCGTCCGGTACCTCCCAGTCCACCGCCACCCCGTCGTACGGCCCGCCGCGGAAACGCACTCTCACACTCGCCACGTCACCGAGCGTAGCGATGCGCGACGCCGTGCGGGCCCGGATGGCGCTCGGCGGCCGCCCCGGTCAGCCCAACCCGGCCGCCGCCTCGGTCAGCTCGGTGAGGAACCGCCGCACCGCGGGCGGCCGACCGCGCCCCGCAACCGTGGCGGCGAAGACCCGCCGGACCGAGGCGTCGTCGGGGTGCAACCGGAGCAGGGCCAGGTCCGGCGGAGTGGCCCGCACGGCGAGCGCCGGCACCAGCGCCACCCCCAGCCCGGCCGCGACACAGCCCAACTTGCCCGTCCATTCGGCGGCCACGATGTCGACGCGGGGCCGGAAACCCGCCGGCAGGGTGGCCCGCAGCAGCGTCTCCTCGGCCGTGGCCGAGCCGGCGATGAACGGGTCGTCGGCCAGCTCGTGCAGCCGGACGGTGCGCCGGTCCGCGAGCCGGTGCGTCCGGGGCACCGCCACCAGCAGCACCTCGTCGACGAGGTGGTGCAGGTCGAACCGGGTGTCGTCCAGCGGCTGGTCGGGTGCCGCGCTCACCACGGCGACATCAGCGTCCCCGGCGACCAGCCGGTCCAGCAACCCGGGCGTGAGCCCCTCGACGAGCTGCACCGCCACCCCGGGATGGGCGGACCGGAACGCGGCCAGGGCGCGCGGCACGAGCGCGGCCACCGCCGTCGGGAACGCGCCGACCCGCAGCCGGCCGGCGGTCAGGTCCCGCAGCGCGGCCAGATCCCGCCGGGCGGTGTCGAGCCGGTCCAGCACCGCCTCGGCGTGGCCGAGCAGGCAACACCCCTCCTCGGTCAGCGCCACACCCCGCGGCAGCCGGTCGAACAGGGGCACGCCGACCTCCGCCTCCAGCGCGGCGATCTGCCGGGACACCGCGGACTGGGTGTAACGGAGGCTGCGCGCGGCCGCCGTGATGGACCCGTGTGCGGCGACCGTACGGAAGGTGTGGAGAGCTTCGGGCAGCACCCGCTCATCCTGCCATGCGTCGTGCACATGCCAGGCATGCGAGACATTCGCTGGTGGCATGGCTCTGTCGGCTCTAGCGTTCCCGGACATGCACGCCATCGCACTGCTCGGCACCGGCACGATGGGCGCGGCCATCGGCCGCCGCCTGCTGGCCCTCGGGCACCGACCCACCGTCTGGAACCGCACCCCGGCCCGCACCCGACCGCTCGTCGCGGCCGGCGCCCACCCCGCCGCCACCCCCGCCGACGCCGTCCGCGACGCCGACGTGGTGATCACCATGCTCACCGACGCCACCGCCGTACGGGACGTGCTACGCGCCGCCGGCCCCGCCCTGCGACCCGGCACCCACGTGGTCGACATGTCCACCGTCGTCGGACCCCGCCGCGCTGGCGGGGGTCTCGCCGGGGATGGGGCTGCCGCAGGAGACGGTCGGCGACATGGCTCTGATCGACCTGACCGTGCACG
>NZ_JBSGJR010000704.1:0-3100 GCF_053605645.1 Micromonospora sp. NPDC003776 | reverse complement strand
GCGGGCACCCGGGAGGTCGCCGGGCCGACCTCCAGGAACTGCTCCAGCCCGGCCGGGTCGAGCCGGCCGAGCAGGCCGGGCAGCACGGCGATCTCGGCCACCGCCTCGCGGCAGGCGGCGCAGCCGGCCAGGTGCCGCTCGTAGGCGGCCCGCTCGGCGGGGGCGAGGGCGCCCAGCACGTACGCGCCGTCGTCGTGCGCGAACTCGCAGCGGGTCATCCGGTCACCCCCATCTCGGCCAGCGCCAACCGTAGTGAGCGCAGCGCGTAGTGGGTGCGGGACTTCACCGTGCCCGGTGGCACGCCCAGCCGGGCGGCCGCCTCCGCCACCGACCGGCCCTGGTAGAAGCACTCCACCAGTACCTCCCGGTGGGTGGGGCTGAGCCGGTTCAGCGCCTCCGCCACGGTCCACGCCTCCACCGCACGCTCCGCTTCGTCGACCGTATCCGGCGGTTCCGGCAGCTCGTCCGTGTAGACCTCACCGACCCGGGTCGAGCGGCGCCGCCAGGCGTCGATGGCCAGGTTCCGGGCGGTGGTGAAGAGCCAGGCGCGGACCGAGCCGCGCCCCGGGTCCAGCGACTCCGGGTGCCGCCAGGCCCGGAGCAGCGTCTCCTGCACCAGGTCCTCGGCGCGCGACCGGTCACCGTTGACCAGCCGGAGGGCATGCGCGAAGAGCGCGTCGGCGTGCTCGTCGTGCAACGCGCGCAGCAGTTGGGCGTCGTGGTCGCTGATGGCGGGCACCTCGCTTCCGGCGGCGAGACCAGCGATACGTTCGCTCATCCATACGTGCCGTGACGCCGAACGGTTCAGTCCCAGGTCACGCCGCAGCTGTTCACGTCCGGTTCACGCTCGTGCCGACGGCCGCTCACCGCGCCCTGGCAGCGTCCGGCCCGTACGCGCGCGCCGACGCCCGGGCGCGCCACCGACGTCCAATCGGGAGGCCCCACCCCATGAGTGAACGTCCCCGGCTGCTTCCGTTGCTCGGCACGCCCCGGCACGGTACCCGCGATGCGATGACCTGCCAGTACCGGTGCGGCAACGCCTGCGACCACCCGGTGCCCAACACCTCGGCCAACCCGTACTTCGGGGACCTGGTCGAGACCGAGGTGTCCCGCCGCGGCGTGGTCCGCGCCGGCGCGGTCGGCGCCCTGGTGCTCGGCTTCGGCGGCACCGTCGCCGGCGCGCTGGCCGGGGCCGGGCCGGCCGCCGCCGCGCCCGCCGCCCCGGTGGCGCCGGAGGCCGTGCCGAGCGGCGGCGTCGGCAGCGGGGCGCTGACCTTCAAGCCGATCCCGCCGAACAAGCTCGACTCCCTGGTCGTGCCGAACGGGTACGACCACGCCGTCGTCATGAAGTGGGGCGACCCGGTGGTGCCCGGCGCCCCCGACTTCGACGTGCACGGGCAGACCGCCGCCGCGCAGGCGAAGCAGTTCGGCTACAACAACGACTTCGTCGGCGTGCTGCCGATCGACCGGAAGCGGGCGCTGCTCGTGGTCAACCACGAGTACACCAACGAGGACCTGATGTTCCCCGGCTTCACCAGCCAGGACGCGCTGACGGTGGAGCAGCTGCGGGTGGCCATGGCCGCGCACGGCATGTCCGTGGTGGAGCTGGAGCGGGTCGACGGCACGGGGCGGTGGCGGCCGGTGCGCGGCGGCCGCCGCCAGTACAACCGGCGGGTCACCGCGCTGGCCACGACGTTCGAGCTGACCGGCCCGGCGGCCGGCTCGGCCTGGCTGCGCACCGCCGCCGACCCGACCGGCCGTACGGTGGTGGGCACCCTCAACAACTGCGCCGGCGGGGTCACCCCGTGGGGCACGGTGCTCTCCGGTGAGGAGAACTTCAACCAGTACTTCGTCGGCGGCGACGGCGCGCCCGAGGAGCTGAAGCCCAGGCTCGCCCGGTACGGCATCCCGACCGACGTGCGCTACCCGAGCGGCAGCCGCAAGTGGGACCGCGCCGACGAGCGCTTCGACCTGGCGAAGCACCCCAACGAGGCGCACCGGTTCGGCTGGATCGTGGAGATCGACCCGTTCGACCCGGAGAGCCGCCCGCGCAAGCACACCGCGCTGGGCCGGTTCAAGCACGAGGGCGCCAACGTCATCGTGGCCGGGAACGGGCACGTGGTGGCCTACCTGGGCGACGACGAGCGGTTCGACTACCTCTACAAGTTCGTCTCGGACAAGAAGTTCATGCCGGGCAGCTCCTGGGTCGCCCGCAAGCACAACCTCACCCTGCTGGAGTCCGGCACGCTCTACGTGGCCGCGCTGACCGGCAACAGCGCCGGTGAGGTCGACGGCACCGGCACGCTCCCCTCGGACGGCGCGTTCGACGGGCGCGGCCGGTGGATCAGGCTGGTCAGCGGCAACCGCTCGTACGTCGACGGGATGACCGCCGCCGACGTGCTCACCTTCACCCGGCTCGCCGCCGACAAGGTGGGCGCCACCAAGATGGACCGGCCGGAGGACGTCGAGCCCAGCCAGCTCACCGGCAAGGTGTACGTGGCGCTGACCAACAACACCGACCGGGGCAAGGCCGGCAAGGCCGCCGCCGACGAGGCGAACCCGCGCAACCTCAACAAGCACGGGCAGATCCTGGAGCTGGTCGAGGACCGGGGCGACCACACCGGCGAGAGCTTCGCCTGGTCGCTGCCGATCGTCTGCGGTGACCCGGCCGACCCGTCGACCCACTTCGCCGGGTACGACAAGGCCAAGGTCTCCCCGATCTCCTGCCCGGACAACGTCGCCTTCGACGCCACCGGCAACCTCTGGATCGCCACCGACGGCAACGCGCTGGGCAGCAACGACGGCCTCTTCGCCACCGCCATCGAGGGCCCGGAACGCGGTCACCTGAAGCAGTTCCTCACCGTGCCAGTGGGCGCGGAGACCTGCGGCCCGTTCATCACCCGGGACAACCGCTCGGTCTTCGTGGCTGTGCAGCACCCGGGCGAGATCACCGGCGCCTCGGTGGAGAACCCGGCGTCGACCTGGCCCGACGGCGACTTCGCCAAGCCCGGCGTGGTGGTCACCTGGCGCCTCGACGGCGGCCCGGTCGGCAGCTGACGTTCCCCCTGGCGGTCCGGCGCTGGACCGCCCCGAGGGCCCC
>NZ_JBSGJR010000703.1:0-3108 GCF_053605645.1 Micromonospora sp. NPDC003776 | reverse complement strand
CGACAGCCTGGTCCAGGCAGCCACCGGCATCGCCGAGGTGGAGCGCCGGGCGGACGGCACCCCGGGCGTGCTGCCGGCCCAGGCCCTCGACCACGGCACCGGCTACCTGCTGGCCGCGGCCGTGCTGCGGGCACTCGCCGAGCGCGCACGGCGGGGCGGGGCGTGGACGGCGGAGCTGTCGCTGGCGCGTATCGCCCGGTGGCTGCGGCACGACCTGCCGGCCGGAACGGTTACGGGCGGGACCGTGCCCGACCCGGCCCCCTGGTGCGACGAACGGGACGCCCCGGCGGGCCGGCTCCGCTACGTGTTGCCGCCAGTGACCATGCCGGGCGGCCCGCGCACCTGGGCGACACCACCGACACGTCTGGGCGGCGACCCGCCGGTCTGGCGACCGGCGTGACCCGTCCCGTCGGGCCCGTACGGATATCGGCTTGCTGACGGGCGGGAGTGTCCCTACCGTCGTGGGGCACCTCCCGGTGCGCTGGTGACGGCTACTTCCGCTCATAACGGGGAGACGCGGGTTCGAATCCCGCCGCCGCCTTCGGCGGTGTCGACCAGCGGCCCAGGTCACCGTGGTCCGCAAGGGCCGACCGCCGTCGCCGCTCCGGTCTCGGGAGGTGCATACACGCCGCATACCCGGTGCGACGGACACGGCTACTTCTCCGGCAAGGGGCCCTCGCGGCCCTGCGGTTCGAATCCGCTGACGCCGTGCCCAACCCTGATCTCGGGTGTGCGGCGTGTTCGGTTCCCGGCCCAAATGACATTGCCGCCCAGCTGCCGCGGCACGTAGGTTGATGCCGCACTTCCCGGTGCGAAGGTGACGGTTACATCTTGGAGGGGTCCACGACCCCGGTGAAGAGCCCGTCCGTCACCGGCTTCTGATCTCGGGAGGCGCCACCACACCGCACACCCGGTGCGTAGGCAACGGTTACTTCGGGATCCGCGGGTTGGGGGTTCGAGTCCCCCGATGCCTTCGGGCTGATAGCTCAATCGGACAGAGCAGCGGACATGTCCGTCGCCGACTTCTGATCTCGGGTGTGCGCTGTGGCGGCGTCTCCCCCTTCTTCGACAGGCATGGGGGACGTGATGGCGAAGTTCAACCTCAAGCTGCGCCAGCACCGGCACGAGGCCGACCAGATCGTGACCGCCGAGGGCGGGCCCGGCTTCCTGCGCGAGCCGCGCACCGAACTCTTCCTGCTCGCCGTGTCGAACATGGTCGGCGAGGACACCTTCTACGAGGGCGCCGCCGGCCGGGATGCCCGGTTCCGGGAGTTGGTCGCCGCCGTCGCGGTCGCCGACCCGGAGTGGTTCGGCCGGTTCGTGCCGTGGCTGCGTACGGGTGCCATGCTGCGCTCGGCGTCCGTGGTGGCCGCCCTCGAAGGCGCCCGGGCACAGGTCGCCGCTGGGGTTCCGGGCTCGCGGTCGATCGTGGACGCGGCGTTGCAGCGGGCCGACGAGCCGGGTGAGGCGCTGGCCTACTGGCTGGGCCGCTACGGCCGGGCGCTGCCCAAGCCGGTCAAGCGCGGCATCGCCGATGCCGTCGTCCGGCTGTATCACGAGCGCAGCCTGCTCAAGTACGACGCCGAGAGCAGTGCCGTGCGGTTCGGCGATGTCATCGACCTGACCCACCCGGCGGCGAAGGACGATCGGCAGGGTGACCTGTTCCGGCATGCCCTGGACCGGCGCCACAAGCGCGACAACCCGCTACCAACGTCGCTGACGGTGCTGACGGCGCGAGCCGAGCTGATGGCCCTGCCGGTGGAGCAGCGCTGCGAGGTCACCGACCCGACGGTACTGGGCGCGGCCGGTATGACGTGGGAGGCGCTCGCCGGCTGGCGTCAGACCACCATGGACGCCGCGGCGTGGGAGGCGGTCATCCCGACCATGGGCTACCTGGCGTTGCTGCGCAACCTGCGTAACTTCGACCGGGCGGGGGTCGGTGACGCCGTCGCCGAGACGGTGGCGGCGAAGCTGTCCGACCCGGGCGAGGTCGCCCGGTCGCGGGTCCTGCCGATGCGCTTCCTGTCGGCGTACAACGCGGCGCCGAGCCTGCGGTGGGCGTACCCGCTGGAGAAGGCGTTGCAGCACGCGCTGGCGCACGTGCCCGCGCTGGACGGCAGGACGCTGATCCTGATCGACACGTCCGGGTCGATGACCAGCGCGTTCAGCAAGGACGGCACGCTGCGCTGCTGGGACGCGGCCACCCTGTTCGGCCTCGCGCTGGCCGCCCGTGCGCGGGACGCGACGGTGGTGTCGTTCTCCACCGCCAACACGGTGTTCCCGTCAGTGGCCGGCGAGTCGGTGCTGGCGGCGGTGCGCCGGTTCAAGGAGGGCGGCTACTTCCACGGCGACGGGACGGAAACCGAGAAGGCCGTGCGGGCGCACTACGCCGGGCACGACCGGGTGGTCATCCTCACCGACGAGCAGGCGCACTGGCACGGCTCCGCCGACGTGGCCGCCGCGGTGCCCGCACGGGTTCCGGTCTACACCTGGAACCTGGCCGGATACCGGGTCGGGCATACGCCGACGGCCGGAAACCGGCACACGTACGGCGGTCTCTCCGACGCCGCGTTCGCGATGATCCCGCTCATCGAGGCCGGGTCCCGCGACCAGTGGCCGTTCTGACCACCGGCGCGACGTCGGCACCGCCCCCTGACCGGCCCGCCGGTCAGGGGGCGAGCACCAGCTCACCCAGCCGCTGGTCGAGGGCGGTCGCGTCCACCCCGCCCGGCCAGCCGCGCAGCAGCGCGCCGCCCTTGCCGACCAGCACCACGGCCGGCGGCTCGCGGACCGCGTACGACCGCGCGATCATGCCGTCGTCGTCGACCACCACCGGATGGTCCACCCGGTGCTCGCGCAGGTAGCGCTGCAGCTCCGCCGGCTTGTCCCCGGTGGCCACCCCGACGAACACCACCCTGTCCCGGTGGGTGCGGGCCAGCTCGCTCAGGGCGTCCTGCCGCTGCGCGCACAGGTTGCACCACGAGGTGAAGAAGACCAGCACCACGGGGCGGTCGGCCCACAGGTCGGCGAGGGCGACCCGGCTGCCGTCGGTGAGCGGGCCGGTGACGGCCGGCGCGCCCGGCGCCCCGGAGGGGGTCGGGCGCAACG
>NZ_JBSGJR010000702.1:0-3144 GCF_053605645.1 Micromonospora sp. NPDC003776 | reverse complement strand
CTGACCCAGCCGGCCGACGGCGCGGTACCCGACGACAGCCACAACCTGGAGCCGCTGGTGGGCCGGGCTCACCCCGGCGGAGCGGCGCTGGCTGGTCCGGCACGAGCCGGGCCGGGTCGGCTCCCTCGACGGGGTGCCGGTGGCGGCCCGGGACCAGGCCAACCGGCTTCTGCTGGCCGGCTGGCGGGCGGAGCTGGCCGACCGCCGGCGGGGGCTGCTGCGCCCGCGGGCGGCGGGACCCCGCGAGCTGGCCCGGCTGGCCCGGCTCGCCCAGGCGGAGGCGGCCCTGCGCGGCCTCGACGCGCTCGACGATCGACTGGCCGCCCCGGAGGCGCCCCGGGCGTACCTGCTCGGCCTCGACCCGGCCGGGGACGGGCGGGCGGTGGTGGCGCTGGGCAACCCGGACCGGGCCGGCGCGGTGCTGACGTACGTCCCGGGCATGACCGCGGACCTCGCCGACGCCCCCGGCGAGCTGGCGCGGATCTCGGCGGCCCGGGCCCCGGTGACCCTGCTCGGGCACCGCACCGACGTGGCCGACCTGCTGGCCGGGGCCGACCTGGCCGTGGTCACCAGCGACTGGGAGGCCCGGCAGCTCTTCGCGCAGGAGGCGCTGCGCGCCGGCGTACCCCTGGTGGCGACCGCCGTGGGCGGGCTGCCGGAGCTGGTCGGCGACGACGCGCTGCTGATCCCGGCCGGTGACGTCGACGCGGTCGACGCGGCCGTGCGGGACCTGCTCGACGACGACGCCCGCCGGGCCGACCTGGGCCGCCGGGGCGCCGCCCGGGCCGCCACCTGGCCGACCGAGGCGGACACCGTGGCCGCCCTGGCCGACCTCTACGCCGAGCTCGCGCCCGAGTCGTCGACGAGGACCCGGTGATGCTGCGCAGACTCACTCCGGTCCTGCTGACCCTGGTCGTGGTGGCACTCGGCGTCACCGCGCTGGCCGCCCGTCCGGACAACGGCGGCCCGAAGCGCAGCGCCGACTTCGTGGTGCTGGCCGGGGTGGCCGGGCTGCGCTGGGAGGACGTGGACCCGCAGACCACCCCCACCCTGTGGCGGATGGCCGAGCAGGGCTCGATCGGCTCGCTCTCGGTGCGCTCCGCGCACCGGCCCACCTGCCCGGTCGACGGCTGGCTCACCCTGGGCGCGGGCAACTTCGCCGCCTGGCAGGGCAGCAACCGGGTGGGCGGCTGCCCGGCCGCCGGGGTGACCGTGGAGCAGCCCGACGGGATCGGCGCGAACCTGCCCGACCAGGAGAGCGTCGTGGCCTACAACCAGGACAAACTGGCCTGGGGCGCCACGCCGGGCGCGCTGTCGGAGTCGGTGCGCTGCTCGGTGGCGGTCGGCCCCGGGGCGGCGGTGGCCGCCGCCCGGCCGTTCGGGCGGGTCGACCGGTACGCGCCGGTCCTGCCCGCCGATCCGACCGGGCTGCTCGGCTCCTGCGTGCTCAGCATCGTCGACCTGGGCACCGTCGACGGCGCCGACCCGACGGTACGGGCCGCCCAGGCCCGGCAGGCCGACGCGCAGCTCGCCCGGGTGCTGGCCGCCCGGCCGCCCCGCTCGTTGGTGCTGGTCGCCGGGGTCTCCGACACCGCCGCGCCGTCCCGGCTACACGTGGCGATCGCCGACGGTCCCGGCTGGGAGCGGGGCTGGCTGAGCTCGCCGAGCACGGCGCGGGAGGGTTACCTGCAACTGGTCGACCTGGCGCCCACCGCGCTGGCCGCGCTCGGCCGGCCGATGCCAGAGCGGCTCTTCCTCGGCCGCCCGGCGATCTCCGTCGAGGGCCGCCCGGCCGACCTGCGCACGGCGATCGACCAGCCGGCCGACGCCGACCGGGAGGCCGGCGCCCAGCGCCGGGTGGCCGGCTGGTTCTTCGCCCTCCTCGCCGTCGCCCAGGTGGCCCTCGCCGTGGCGGTGCTGCCGCTGCTGCGCCGGGCCCGCCGGCACGCCGGCCCGTACGGCCCCGAACCGGTGTCCCGGCGGGTGGTGGCGGTGGTCGAGTTGCTGCTCGTCGCCGCCGCGCTGGCGGTGCCGGCGGCCCTGCTAGCCGACGCGGTGCCGTGGTGGCGGGGATCGCAGGCGGGCTGGTGGTTCGGCGTGGTCACCGCGCTGCTGATCATCGGTGGCACCGCCGCGGTCCGGTTCAGCCCCGGGTACGGCAGCACCCTCGGCCCGCTCGGCGCGGTCGCCGGACTCGCCACCCTGGTGGTCGGCGTGGACGTGCTCACCGGCTCCCGGCTGCAGCTCAACGGCGTGGTCGGCTACTCGTCGCTGGAGGGCGGCCGGTACGCGGGCCTGGGCACGATCGGGCTGGGTGTGTTCATCGCCGGGTCGCTGCTCTGCGGCGGCTGGCTCGCCCAGCGGGTCCGCCGGCCCTGGCGGCCCATGGTGATGGTGCTCGTCGCCGGGTCCGCCGTGGTGATCGTCGGCAGCCCGTACCTCGGGTCGGACTCGATCGGCGCGATCGCGCTGACCGCCGGGGTGAGCGTCGCGGCCGCGATCTGCTCCGGGGGCTGGTTGACCGTCAGCCGGCTGGCCTGGGCCACCATGGCGGGGCTGGCCGTGATGATCGGTTTCGCGGTGGTCGACGTGCGTCGGCCGGCGACCGAGCGGGGCAGCGTCGGCCGGTTCCTCGCCGCGCTCGGCGACGGCACCGGCGGCCTCACCGTCCACCGGGCCAGCAGCGCCAACGTGGAGACCCTGATGAACAGCCCGCTCACCGTGCTGGCCCTGGCCGGGGCGGCGCTGGTCTGGCTGGCGCTCTACCAGCCCTGGGGCGGGCTGATGCGGCTGTTCGGCATCTACCCGGCGATCCGGGCGGCGATGGCCGGCACCGCCGTGGCGGCCGCCCTCGGCGGCCTGCTCGGCGGGTCGGCGCTGGACGTGGCCGGGGCGGCGGCCGCCCTGGTGGTGCCGATGGCGGCGCTCGCCGCGCTGCGGGTGCTCGACCATTCCACCGACCGCACCCAGCCCGGCAGCGGACGGCCGGGGGAGGAGGACCCGGCCGGCGGCCCCAGCGGTGGCGGGGACCGCCCCGACGGCGACCGGTCTCAAGTGGAGCGTGGTGGGGGCCGCCCACTGGTTCGTGATGGTCGCGTTCATCGTGCTGTCGCTGCTGGTGCTCGAGGCCTACTTCGAGGTGGT
>NZ_JBSGJR010000701.1:0-3146 GCF_053605645.1 Micromonospora sp. NPDC003776 | reverse complement strand
GGATCGGCCGCTCGAGCTGGTCGTAGGTGCAGGAACGCGGATCGCGGTCGGGGCGAAGGTACCCGAGCGGGGGCCGGAGGCCGCGCCGTTTGGCGGCTCCCGGCGGGGGAACGCGACCGGACGCCAGGGGCGCGGGCGCCGCGCCCGCCGCATCACGGGAGGTCGACATGGGTGACCGGGAGAAGCTGCACGATCTTCGCCAGCAGGCCCACAACGCGGGCATCGAGGGCAACTCCAAGATGACCGAGGAGCAGTTGCGCGAGGCGCTGCGCAAGGTCGGCAAGGGCAAGCAGCCGCAGATGGCCAAGCAGGAAGCCAAACGGTGACACCGTGAGCAGCCCCGGCGCCCTGGGCGGCGCCGGCGCTGCTGGCTTCTCCCAGGCAGCTACTCCGCGTTACGGGACACGCCTGCCGCCTGTGGTCGAGGGCGCGGTGCCGCCGGCTCGACGTCGGGTACCGGTACCGGATGCCGGCGGCGGGGCAGCAACAGCGGACTGGCGAGGATCAGCAGTCCAGCGACGGCGATGGCCGTGCGGGGGCTGGTGGCGGCGGCGAGCAGTCCACCGAGCGCGCTGAGGACGGCGATGGCGGCGCTGCTGCTGATCGACCAGGCCGACAGGGTGCGGGCGATCCGGTCCTGCGGAGTGTGTTCGAGCCGGTAGGTGGCGAGCACCGGGTTGTACAGGCTCATGCTGATGATGATCGCGAGTTCGACGGCGATCACGGTCGCCAGGCCGGCGACGCCGGGCTGGACAAAGGCGAGGCCGATCAACCAGACCGCGCGCAGCGTGCCGACCGTACGGAGGATCCGGTGTTGGCCGTAGCGCGCCACGACCCGGCGGGCCAGCCGTGAGCCGACGAGCCCACCCAGACAGGGGGCGGCGAAGGCGAGGCCGTACTGCCAGGGTGGGAATCCGAGGTCGCGGAGCAGCAGCACCGCCAACAGCGGCTCGGTGGCCATGATCAGTCCGCTGACGAGCAGCTGGTTGAGGTACAGCGCCCGCAGACCGGGATGGGCCAGCAGGTGCCGCCAGCCGTCGACCAGCTCGCCGACGCGGACCCGGCGCTCACCGGCGCGTCGCGGGTGTTCCTCCCGGCCCCGGATCGCCGTGACGCCCAGCGCGGAGAGCAGGTAGCTGAGTGCGTCGGCGACCACGGTGGTCACCGGCCCGAACAGGCCGATCGCCGCGCCACCCAACGGCGGTCCGACGGCGATCGAACTCCACATCGTCGACTCGAACCGCGCGTTGGCCACGAGCAGGTCATCCGGCCGGACGACCGACTTGAGGTACGCGCCGCTCGCCGCGTTGAAGGCGATCTTGGCGGCGGCGACCACGGCCGAGACAACCAGCAACTGGGCGAAGCTGAGCCGGCCGAAGGCGTAGGCGACCGGGACCGTCAGCATGGCCGCGGACCGGGCCAGATCCATCCCGATCATCACCGGCCGCTTGCGGCGGAACTCCACCCAGGGCCCGAGCGGCACCGCGATCAGCGCGCCGACCGCCGGCCCGACCGCCGACAGGGCGGACACCTGCGCGGGGCTGGCGTGCAGGACCAGCACGGCGATCAGCGGCACCGCGCCGAACCCCAGGCCGGAGCCGTAGGCGCTGACCGCGTAGGCCGCCCACAGCCAGCGGAACTGCCGGCCCAGCGACCGCCTCGGCACCACGCTGCGCACCTCCCGCCTCGCACCACCCCGCGTTGACCGTGCGATGTAAGCAGGACCGGGAAGGAGCGATCAAACAACCGAGCCGGCGGCGAGCCACAACCGCCGGTTGTGCCGGTCAGTGCTCATGGCCCCGCCTCCCGGCCGTGTCGGCCCCGTGGGCGCTGTGTGAGCCGTGGAACGGCGTGGTGACCCGGTCGTAGCAGAGCCGCAGCATCATCCCCTGATGCGCGTGCGGCAGGTTGTGGCAGTGGTTCATCCAGATCCCGGGATTCGTAGCCCGGAACCCGACCTCCCACACCTCCCCCGGGCGCACATCGAAGGTGTCCAGCCACAACGGACTGCCCGACGGCGGCGTGCCGTTCCTGGCCAGGACGAGCACGGGATGGCCGTGCAGATGCCAGGGATGGGTCTCCAGGCTCCGGTTGACCACGGTGAACCGGACCAGATCGCCCCCGGCGACCAACTGGTCCGGGATCGACGGGTGGCCACGTCCGTTGACCGTCTGCGCGTACGCCGGCCGGCCGTCCACCATGGCCACGCCACGATCGAGGACCAGGGTGAAGTGCCGGTCGGCACGGCTGCCGGCGTGGAACGGCACGGAGGCCGGCGTGCCGTAGCGCAGCAGGTCGAGTTCCGGCCAGCCGGAGGTGTCCTCGCCGGCCGCGCCCTCACCGCCGGCGTTCGGGCGCAGCCGCAGGCCGCCGCTGTGATCGTTGTCGACGACGAGCCCCACCGCCGTGTCCGGCATGACGAAGACCAGGTCGTACCGTCCGCCCCCGGGCAGCCGCAGCCCGGCCTCGCTGATCTCACCCGGCTCGTGGAGGTCCCGTCCGTCGACGGCCGCCACCCGGAAGGGCGTGCCCGCGAGCGCCAACCGGTGTGCCTCCGAGTCGGTGTTGATCAGCCGGAGCCGCACCGGCGTACCGGCCGGCACGCTCTGGTCGGTGCGCCCGTCCCGGTCCCCGATCACGACGGTCCCGTCGAACGTGTGCACGGGCAGCGTCAGATCCAGCTGCCGCGGGGCGGCGTCGTCGACCTGCGGTGCCCGTGGTGTCACGACGAGGGTCCCGTACAGCCCCCGGCGCACACCGCGGTGGGACGCCTGGTGGGTGTGGTACCAGTAGGTGCCCACCTGTTCGGCGCGGAACCGGTAGACGAACTCCTCGCCGCGCGCCACCACGTCCTGCGTCACGCCCGGCGCGCCGTCCTCACCGCACGCCACGTCGTAGCCGTGCCAGTGCAGGGTCACGCCGTCGTCGATGTCGGTGTTGCGCAGCGTCACCTCGATCAGATCACCCTCGGTGGCGGTGATCGGCGGGCCGGCGATCCGGCCGTTGAAGGTCCACGCCTGGAGTTGCCGTCCGGACGGGAGCCGGACGGTGGCGGTCTGCGCGGTGAGGAGGTGCCGCCGGGTGGCGCCGCCGGGTGCCGGTGTCCCGGCCCCGCGCAGGTCGGCCACGGACCGGCCCGCCCCGGG
>NZ_JBSGJR010000700.1:0-3150 GCF_053605645.1 Micromonospora sp. NPDC003776 | reverse complement strand
ACGGCACGGATGGGCGCGGGGCCGGCGGCGGTGGAGATCCGCCCCGCCGACCCCGCGCCCGGCGCGTCAGCGCGTCAGGGGACCGTCTTCTCGATCGCCGCCCGGCCCAGCTCGGCCAGGTCGCGGCGGGCCCGGTCCAGGTTCTCCGGGGTGAGGTCCTGGCCCCGGGCCATCACCAGGTCCTCCGGCTCCCACGGCTGCTCCGCGCCGGTGCGGATGTTGTCCCCGGCGGCCCCGGTGCCGGTGCCGGTCGCGCCGGTGCCGGCCGCGTAAGGGTCGCCGAGGAGGTCCGGCGAGCCGGTGTCGGGCACCGCGCCGTCGGGCTCCGTGAAGACGGGATTGTCCGGGTCGGTGCCGCCACTGCGCAGCTGCGGCACCGTGCTGTCGTCGTCCACCGCCGCGGCCACCTCGGGGCTCTCCTCCAGCGGCCGCCGGCCAGCACGGTCACGATCCGTCATGCTGCTGCCCTCCTGTCGTCCCGTTCCGTGATCCACCTGGGTTACCCCGTGCGCGCCCGGGCATGCCGACGGCCCGGCGGCGGGCCGCCGGGCCGGGCGGAACCGTCGGCCGGGCCGCCGGACGGTCGGGTCAGCGCTCCTCGCCGTGGTGCGGCTCCGGCGGCTGGTTGGGACTCACCCACTGCCAGCCCAGCATCGCCAGGCCGAAGACCAGCATCGCCAGGCCGGCCCAGAGGTTGATCCGGACCCCCTGCGCCTTGTCGATCTCCGCCGCCGAGTCGAAGAGCCCCATCAGGCCCACGATCAGCCCGTACACGACGAACAGGCCGCCGATCACCCGGCGGATGTCGAAGAGCCGGGCGGCCGCCGAGCGGTCCCGCTCCTCCTCGGTCTCCTCGACCATCGGGTCGTAGGACTCGCGGTCGTAGTGGTGGTGCTCGCGGTGGTCGGACACGGTGCGTCCCCTCTCAGAAGACCGGGATGTAGAAGAGGGCGGCGAGGATCACGGCGACCACGCCGAGCAGCACCGGCGAGCGGTACCAGGCGGCGTCGCCGGCCAGCGAGTCGTCCGTCAGGGTGGTGTTCGCCATGCCGTAGACCAGCCCCTCCAGCTCGTGGTCGTTCTTGGGCCGGGTCAGCGGGGTGATGACCAGGGCGACCACCGCCACCGTGACGAAGGCGATGCCGGCGCCCCAGAAGCTCTCCTCCAGGTCCGAGTTGAAGTGCACCACGCCGCCCTTGTAGAGCAGGTACGTGGCCAGTGCGGCCAGCGTGCCCAGCAGCAGCGACCAGAAACCGGCCAGGGCGCTCATCCGCTTCCAGAACATGCCGATGATGAAGGTGGCGAAGAGCGGGGCGTTGAAGAGCGAGAACAGCGCCTGGATGTAGTTCATGATGTTGCTGAAGCCGGCGGCGATGAAGGCCGTGCCGATGCCCACCAGCACGCCCACCACGGTCGCGATCCGGCCGATCTTCACGTAGTAGTCGTCCGACCGATCCCGCTTGAAGTACGCCTGCCAGATGTCGTACGTGAACACGGTGTTGAAACCGCTGACGTTGGCCGCCATGCCGGCCATGAACGAGGCGAGCAGGCCGGTCACCGCGATGCCGAGCACCCCGTTGGGCAGCAGGTCCCGCATGAGCAGCGGGATGGCGTTGTTGTAGACCAGGTCACCCTTCTCCGCGCCCAGTCCCTTCACGGTCACCAGCGCGACCAGGCCGGGGATCACGGTGACCAGCGGGATGAACAGCTTCGGGTACGCCGCGATGATCGGCGTACGCCGGGCGGCGCTCATGTTCCGCGCGGAGAGGGCCCGCTGCACCTCGGCGAAGTTGGTGGTCCAGTAGCCGAAGGAGAGCACGAAGCCGAGGCCGAAGACGATGCCCAGCCAGTGCGCGCCGAGCGGGTTGTCCGTGCTGCCGGTGCCCTGCCACGCGTGCAGCCCGGCCTCGCCGAGCTTGGAGCCCTTGACCGCGTCCATCAGGCCGGACACGCCCCCGACCTTCACCAGGCCGAGCACGGTGATCGGGATCAGGCCGGCGAGGATCACGAAGAACTGGAGCACCTCGTTGTAGATCGCCCCGGAGAGACCGCCGATGGTGATGTACGCCAGCACGATGAACGCCCCGACCACGATCGCCAGCCAGAGCGGCCAGCCGAGCAGGGCCTGCATCACCAGCGCCAGCGCGTACAGGTTCACCCCGGCGATGAGCACCTGGGCGACCGCGAAGCTGATCGCGTTGAGCAGGTGGGTCGGGCGGTTGAACCGCAGCCGCAGGTACTCGGGGACACTGCGGACCTTCGAGCCGTAGTAGAAGGGCATCATCACGATGCCGAGGAAGACCATCGCCGGCACGGCGCCGATCCAGTAGTAGTGGACGGTCATCACGCCGTACTGGGCGCCGTTGGCGGCCATGCCGATGATCTCCAGTGCGCCCAGGTTGGCCGAGACGAAGGCCAGGCCGGTCACCCACGCGGGGAGCGACCGGCCGGAGAGGAAGAAGTCCACGCTGGTGCGGATCGCGCGGCGCGCGGCGAAGCCCACCCCGAGGACCGTGACGAAGTAGAGCGCCAGGATGACGTAGTCCACCGCGTTCATGTTCAACCGTAGGCCGTCGCCCATACCTCGGCTCCCTCCGTGCGACGCTGCGCCCGCAGGTACCCCGATCGGGAGATTTCATGCATGGAGTGCGATACGTCGCACATGACGGGGCCCCGGCCGGAAGTTCCGACCGGGGCCGATGCTGAATGCTCGGGTCAGCGGCCCAGGACGCGGTCCAGGAAGTCGCGGTAGCCGCGCACGGCCACCCGCAGCTGCTCCGTGTCGGCCGAGCCGGACTCCTGCCAGCCGCCCAGCTTGCTCTTCTGCTCCCGCAGCGCCGCGGCGAGGGCGTCCATGGCCTCGTCGACCAGCGCCTGCGCCTCGCCGACCGCGGCCTTCGGGTCGTCCACGAAGCGCAGCTGCACGTCCCGCCAGCGGTCCCGGAAGCCCTGCGCGGCCTCGGGGGCGAAGAGCGTGGCGGCGTCCGCCGGCACCGCGCCCGGGGTGGGGCGGGCGGCCGGGGCCGCCGCGTCGGCCACGCCCGCGTCGGTGGCCGTCCCGGCCACGCCGGTGCCGGCCGTCGCGCCGACCACGCCCGCGCCGGCCGCCGCGGGGCGGACGTCCCGGGCGACCAAGAGCGGAAGAGCGTC
>NZ_JBSGJR010000699.1:0-3163 GCF_053605645.1 Micromonospora sp. NPDC003776 | reverse complement strand
GCCCGATGGCGACCGGCCCGCTGCGCGGATGTGTCAGAGGGTGCTGCCGTTGGTGCCCGTGCCGGACGACTTGGTGCTCGTGCTCGTGGTGGTCGAGCCGGTCGAGCTGGTGGAGCCCGTGCCGGTCGAACCGGACTTGGCGCCGACCGTCGCCGGCGTGCCGGCGAACGGCTTGTCGGCCGCGGTCAGCCCCTGCTTGCTGCCGTTGCCGCTGCTCAGCTTCTCGCCGAGCTTGGTCTGCCCCAGCTTGTCCTTGCCCTCGGCGTAGAGCCGGGTCGCCTGGGCCTGCGCGACCCCCGCCGCCTCCTGGACGGTCGGGTGGTCGAGCACCTTGCGGCCCCGCACCACCAGCTCC
Source organism: Micromonospora sp. NPDC003776 (assembly GCF_053605645.1). Lineage (NCBI taxonomy): Bacteria > Bacillati > Actinomycetota > Actinomycetes > Micromonosporales > Micromonosporaceae > Micromonospora > Micromonospora sp. NPDC003776. Next base: position 2,808 of record NZ_JBSGJR010000699.1, on the reverse strand, counting down.
TCGTACTTCTCCCGGCCGGCACGGGCGCCCAGGACGAATCCCGCAGCCAGCCCGCCAAGGAACATGATCTTTCCGCGCATGGCGGCTCCTTTCGTACCTGACGCGCCGCCGATCCCACCGGGTGTTCCCGACGGGAGCGACCATCTCGCGCCTGCGTCCTCTGTCGGCGGCTAACTACCCATCCTGCTCTCCGGTCATGCCTCCTTGTGCCGAGATGACGATTTGTCCGTATTGCGGGCGGGTTGGTGCGTCCCGGAGGTCGTCCTGGTCGATCGGGTAACCCCCTGGCGCACCACCCCCCGATGTCCTGTACTCTTGTCCCCGTCGCACGGCGCGGAGAGATCCGGCAGCCGGGCGGTGCACGGTCCCCTGTAGCTCAATTGGCAGAGCAGCCGGCTGTTAACCGGCAGGTTATTGGTTCGAGTCCAATCGGGGGAGCTTCGCTCCACACGACGCCCGTCGGCCCACGCCGACGGGCGTTTCTCGTTGTCCGGGCCAGGCCCGGGGCCCGGCGCCGCAGACCGGCCCGGGTGGTTTCCGCCCCCGGGGACGCTTCCGCCCGGCAGGATGGTCGCTGTCGACCTGGACTCCCGATGCGTCGATTTGTGCGTCGATTCAAGGTTGGGTGGAGATGGCCGGAGGACGGAGCCGCTGGACGGCCACGCTGATCGCGCTCGCGGTCGTGCTGGGCTGGCTGGTCGTCGGTGGGATCGCCGGTCCCTACTCCGGGAAGCTCGGCGACGTCGCCACCAACGACAACGCCTCCTTCCTGCCCGCCAACGCGGAGGCGACCCGGGCCCAGGACCTCTCCGCCGGCTTCGTTGAGCGGGAGACCACCCCGGCCCTCGTCGTGTACGAGCGCCGCTCCGGGCTCACCCCGGCCGACCAGCAGCGCGTCCAGGCCGACGCCGCCCGCTTCGGCCAGGTCCCCGGCGTCGTCGGCCCGCTGCCGCCACCGATCGTCAGCCAGGACCGCCAGGCGGTGCAGGTGATCGTCCCGATCGACAGCTCCGAGGGCGAGCGGATCCGGACGGTCGTCGACAAGCTGCGGGAGATCGCCGGCCCGAACCGGGACGGACTCACCGTCGACGTGGCCGGACCGGCCGGACTGCTCGCCGACCTGATCCAGGTCTTCACCGCCATCGACGGGCCACTGCTGCTGGTCACCCTGGTCGTGGTGCTGGTCATCCTGCTGATCGTCTACCGCAGCCCGGTGCTCTGGATCTTCCCACTGCTCGCCGCCGGCATGTCGTACGGGCTGGCCTCGGTCTTCGTCTACCACCTCGCCAAGAACGACGTCATCAAGCTCAACGGGCAGGCGCAGGGCATCCTGACGGTGCTGGTCTTCGGTGCCGGCACCGACTACGCGCTGCTGCTGATCGCCCGCTACCGCGAGGAACTGCACCGGCACGAGCGGCCCTGGGACGCGATGCGCACCGCCTGGCGCGGCGCGGCCCCGGCCATCTTCGCCTCCGGCGCCACGGTCATCGTCAGCCTGCTCTGCCTGCTGCTGTCCAGCCTCAACTCCAACCGGGCGCTCGGCCCGGTCGCCGCCGTCGGCATCGCCGCCACCCTGCTGGTGATGCTCACCTTCCTGCCCGCCCTGCTGGTGCTCGGCGGACGGTGGGCGTTCTGGCCGCGCCGGCCCCGCTTCGACCGGGCCGACCCGCAGGCCGAGCACGGCGTCTGGGGGCGGATCGCCGGTTTCGTGGCCCGGCGGGCCCGCGCCGTCTGGCTGGTCACCGCGGTCGTCCTGGCGGCGCTCGCGATCGGGGTCACCCAGCTCGGCGCCACCACCCTCGGCCAGTCCGACCTGTTCACCAACCGCACCGACTCGGTGGCCGGCCAGGAGGCCATCGCCCGGCACTACCCGGCCGGCACTGGCAGCCCGGCCACCATCTTCACCAACCAGGCCACCGCGCGGCAGGTCGCCCAGGTGGCCCAGGGCGTACCCGGGGTGTCCTCGGTGCTGCCCCTCAGCCGGCAGGGTACGGCCGGCCCGCCGGACCCGAACGCGCCGCCCAAGGTCGTCGACGGACGGGTGCAGCTCAACGTCACCCTGGCCGACCCGCCGGACAGCAACGGGGCCGAGCGGACCATCCGCGACCTGCGCGAGGCGGTGCACAAGGTGCCCGACTCCGACAGCGTGGTCGGCGGCTTCACCGCCATCAACGTGGACACCGCCGACGCCGCCACCCGGGACCGCAACGTCATCATCCCGGTGGTGCTGCTGGTCATCGTGGTCATCCTGGCCCTGCTGCTGCGCGCCCTGGTCGCCCCGCTCCTGCTGATCGCCACCGTGGTGCTGTCGTTCCTGGCCACGCTCGGCCTCTGCGCGCTGATCTTCCGGTACGTCCTCGGCTTCCCCGGCGTCGACCAGTCCTTCCCGCTGTTCGCCTTCGTCTTCCTGGTCGCCCTCGGCATCGACTACAACATCTTCCTGATGAGCCGGGTCCGCGAGGAGTCGGTCCGGCGGGGCACCCGGGCCGGCGTGCTCGCCGGACTCGCCGTCACCGGTGGCGTGATCACCTCCGCCGGCATCGTGCTCGCCGCGACCTTCTCCGCGCTCGCCGTCCTGCCCCTGGTCGTCCTCGTCGAGCTGGGCGTGGCGGTCGCCGCCGGGGTGCTGCTCGACACCATCGTCGTCCGGTCGCTGCTGGTGCCCGCGCTCGCGTACGACATCGGGCCGAAGATCTGGTGGCCCAGCCAGCTGTCCCGGTCCCGGCGGGACGGCGACCGGACCGGTGCGGAGGTGGCCCGTGCCCGGTGAGACCGACGTCGTCATCGTCGGCGGCGGCCTGGCCGGCC
>NZ_JBSGJR010000698.1:0-3166 GCF_053605645.1 Micromonospora sp. NPDC003776 | reverse complement strand
GGCCCGGGTGGTGCCCGGCGAGGAGGCCAGCGTGCTGGCCGAGCACGCCACGTCCGCCGCGGCGGAGAGCCCGCCCGGCACCGCGCCGAGCCGCTCGCCGACGATCAGGATCGCCCCCGGCTGGCTCAGCGCCTCGGCCACCGTGGCGTGCTCGGCCAGCACGCTGGCCTCCTCGCCGGGCACCACCCGGGCCAGCTTGGCCCCCAGCTTCTCCAGGCCGCGGGTCGCGAACGGCGCGATCGCGTACACCGTGAGCTTCTTCTTCAGGTACGCCTTGCGCAGCCGCAGGAAGAGGATCGGGCACTCCTCCTCCGGCTCCAGGCCGACCAGCACCACCGCGGGCGCGTTCTCCACGTCCGTGTAGGTCACCTCGGTGACCCCGGCGACGCTGCTGGCCAGGAAGTCGGCCTCCTCGCGGGAGACCGGGCGGGCCCGGAAGTCGACGTCGTTGGTGTGCAGCGCGACCCGGGCGAACTTGGCGTAGGCGTACGCGTCCTCGACGGTCAGCCGGCCGCCGGTGAGCACCGCCGAACCCTGGCCGCCGTCCCGGGCGGCACGCAGCCCCTCGGCGGCCCGGGTGAGCGCCTCACTCCACGAGGCCTCGCGCAGCTCACCGGTCCGCTCGTCCCGCACCAGCGGGGTGGTGAGCCGGTCGAACGCGCGGGCGTACTGGAAGCCCCAGCGGCCCTTGTCGCAGTTCCACTCCTCGTTCACCGCCGGGTCGTCGCCGGCCAGCCGGCGCAGCACCTTGCCGCGCCGCCAGTCGGTGCGCTGGGCGCAGCCGGCCGAGCAGTGCTCGCAGACGCTGGGCGTGGAGACCAGGTCGAACGGGCGGGCCCGGAACCGGTACTGGGCGCCGGTCAGCGCGCCCACCGGGCAGATCTGCACCGTGTTCCCGGAGAAGTACGAGTTGAACGGGACGTCCCCGGCATCGCCCTCCTCGCCGTACGCGTCGTCCCGGTAGATGTTGATCTCCTCGGCGGACGACCGGCCCATCAGGTCGATGAACTTGTCGCCCGCGATCTCCTCGGAGAACCGGGTGCAGCGCTGGCAGAGCACGCACCGCTCGCGGTCGAGCAGCACCTGGGTGCTGATCGGCAGCGGCTTCGGGTACTCCCGCTTGTGCTCGTGGAACCGCGAGTCGGTCCGGCCGGTCGACATCGCCTGGTTCTGCAGCGGGCACTCGCCGCCCTTGTCACACATCGGGCAGTCCAGGGGGTGGTTGAGGAGCAGCAGCTCCATCACCCCCTCCTGCGCCTTCTTCGCCACCGGCGAGGTGAGCTGGGTCCGCACCACCATGCCGTCGGCGACGGTCTGGGTGCAGGAGGCGACCGGCTTGCGCTGCCCCTCCACCTCCACCAGGCACTGCCGGCAGGCGCCGGCCGGGGCCAGCAGCGGGTGGTCGCAGAACCGCGGGATCTCGGTGCCCAACTGCTCGGCGACCCGGATCAACAGCGCTCCCTTGGGAGCGGTGACCTGGACGCCGTCGATGGTGAGCGTGACGGTCTCGGTCTGCTTGGCTACGTCGGTCATCAGTGCGCTCCCACCAGCTGCTTGTCCGACAGCTTCGGTGCGGTACGTCCCTCGATGTAGTCGAGGTAGTCCTGCTTGAAGTACTTCAGCGAGGAGGTCACCGAGCTGGTCGCACCGTCACCCAGACCGCAGAACGAGCGGCCGAGGATGTTGTCGCAGGTGTCGAGCAGGGTGTCCAGGTCCTCGTGGGTGCCCTGGCCGGCCAGGATGCGCCGGTAGACCCGGACCATCCAGTAGTTGCCCTCGCGGCACGGGGTGCACTTGCCGCACGACTCGTGGTGGTAGAACTCCAGCCACCGGTAGGTCGCGTACACCGGGCAGTCCTGGTCGGAGAAGATCTGCGTGGCCGTGGTGCCCAGGATCGAGCCGGCCGCCGCCACCCCCTCGAAGTCCAGCGGCACGTCCAGGTGCTCGGCGGTGAGCAGCGGGGTCGACGACCCGCCCGGGGTCCAGAACCGCAGGTTGTGCCCGGGCTGCATGCCGCCGGCCAGCTCGATCAGCTCGCGCAGCGTGATCCCCATCGAGCACTCGTACTGGCCGGGGTTGGCGATCCGGCCGGAGAGCGAGTAGATCATCGGGCCGGAGGACTTCTCCGTCCCCATGGTCTTCCACCAGTCGGCGCCGCCCAGCACGATGTACGGCACGCTGGCGATGGTGCCCACGTTGTTGACCACGGTCGGGCTGGCGTACAGGCCGTGGGTCGCCGGGAACGGCGGGCGCAGCCGGGGCTGGCCCCGGAAGCCCTCCAGCGAGTCCAGCAGCGCGGTCTCCTCACCGCAGATGTACGCCCCGGCGCCCGAGTGCACCACCAACTCCAGGTCGAAGCCGCTGCCGAGGACGTTCCGCCCGAGGTAGCCCTTGGCGTACGCCTCCTGGACGGCGTTGCGCAGCCGCCGGGCAGCGTGCACCGCCTCGCCCCGGATGTAGATGTAGGCGCGGTTGGCCCGGATCGCGTACGAGGCGATGATCACGCCCTCGACCAGCGAGTGCGGGTCGTGGGTCATCAGCGGCAGGTCCTTGCAGGTGCCCGGCTCGCCCTCGTCGGCGTTCACCACCAGGTAGTGCGGCTTGCCGTCGCCCTGCGGGATGAAGCCCCACTTGAGACCGGTCGGGAAGCCCGCGCCGCCCCGGCCGCGCAGCCCGGAGTCCTTGATCAACTGGATCAGGTCGTCCGGGTGGGCCTTGAGCGCCTTGCGCAGGGCGGCGTAGCCGTCCAGCTTCTCGTAGGTGCCGATCCGCCAGGCGTCCGGCGACAGCCAGCGCTTGGTCAGCACCGGCGTCAGCTTGCCCAGCGTCTCCGCCCGAGGAGTGGTCACTTCTGGACCCCCGTTCCGCTCGCGTCCGCCGGATCGGCGCCCGTCCCGGCCTCCGCCTCCTTGAGGTTGCGCTGCTGCGCCCCGGCCTCGTCCCCGGCCGGCTTGCCGTCGCCGGCCGGCGGGTTGGCCGACGCGCCGGCGGCCTCGGCCGCGCGGGCGTCACCCGACGCCGGCCGCGCGCCGTCCGTCGGCACCTTGGTGCCGGGGGCGTCGGGCACCGCGGTACCCGCGTCCGGCTGCCTGCTCTCGGCCGTACGCACCTGCGGCGACTTGCCGTCGGGCGCCTTGACGTCCGGCGCGGTGCTGCCGCTGGCCGC
>NZ_JBSGJR010000697.1:0-3176 GCF_053605645.1 Micromonospora sp. NPDC003776 | reverse complement strand
TCCCTCAGGGGGGGGCGGCCGGGGGGGTGCCGGCGGGGGGCCCGCCGTCGTACGGGTCACTTCTCGAAGGCGTCCTTCACGTCGCGGCCGGCCTGCTTGACGTCCTGACCGGCCTGCCGGGCCCGGGCCGTGCTCTGTTCGCTGGCCCCTTCCGCCCGCAACCGTTCGTTGTCGGTGACGTCGCCGATCCGCTCCTTGGCGGCGCCGCTCAGCTCCTGGGCCTTGGCCTTCGCCTTGTCGGTGAAGCTCATGGGACTCCCCCTCCGCTGCCGCGGTACGCCGGGCCGAACGGCCCGTTCCCTGGTCGCGTCCCCGGTCGGGTCCGGCTGAAACGTTGGGTGCTCCGGTGTCGGAGCGCACCACGGCTAAGCCGTCCTAGGACACTAGGTGAACGGCGGAGCCGGCCGACTGGTTAACTGGACGGATGGGAGAAATCCTGCTGATCCGGCACGGCGAGACCGCCTGGAGCGCCAGCCACCGGCACACCTCGTACACCGATCTCGAGCTCACCCCCGACGGCGAGCGGCAGGCCCGCGCGCTGGCGGCGATGCTGGCCGGTCGTCGCTTCGTCCGGGTGCTGTCCAGCCCCCGGCAACGGGCGCTCTGCACCGCGCATCTCGCCGGCCTCGAGGTCGACGCCGCCGACCCCGACCTGGCCGAATGGGACTACGGCGAGTACGAGGGGCGCACCACCGCGGACATCCACGAGGACCAGCCGCACTGGAACATCTGGACCGACGGCTGCCCCGGCGGGGAGTCACCGGCCCAGGTCGGCGAACGCCTCGACCGCGTGCTGGCCCGGATCGTTCCCCTGCTCGACGCCGGCAGCGTCGCCCTGGTCGGGCACGCGCACAGCCTGCGGGTGCTCGGCGCCCGCTGGATCGGGCTGCCGCCGTCCGCCGGCGGGCTGCTGCGGCTGGACACCGCCACGGTCAGCGTGCTCGGTCACGAGCACGGCCGGGGCGTCATCCTGCGCTGGAACCAGCCGGCTCCCCCGCCGCCCGGGGCCGCGCCCGACCTGGCAGGTCGCCATTGATCCGCGGCGGCCGGTTCTCATACGGAGTGGACAGCACCACCGTGGTGCGGGTGGTGACGTTGGCGGCCGTCCGGATCTCCTGCAGCAGCCGCTCCAGGTCCGCCGGGCCGGCCACCCGCACCAAGAGCAGGTAGAAGTCCTCCCCCGCCACCGAGTAGCAGGAGTCGATCTCGGGCAGGTGGGCCAGCCGCTCCGGCGCGTCGTCCGGCTGGGACGGGTCGAACGGCCGGATCGCCACGAACGCGGTCAGCGGCAGGTCCAGCGCCTCGAACGAGACGCGCGCGACGTACCCCTTGATGACGCCGCGCTGTTCCAGCCGGCGGACCCGCTGGTGCACGGCGGACACCGACAGCCCCACCCGCTCGGCGAGGTCGGTGTACGACAGCCGACCGTCCCCGGTCAGTGCGGCGACGATGGCCCGGTCGATCTCCTCCACGCGGTGCAACCTACCGGAGAGAACGCTCCGCTGCCGCACCCGACCGGCCGGTCGTCACGCTGGGCGGGCCGTCCGGTCGTGGACCGCGTCCGCTGCGTAGTTGAGCACCTCGGCCAGGTCCTCCTCGTCGAGGAACGGCAGGTCGGTGAGGATGTCGGTGACGGACATGCCCTCGGCCATCATCGCCAGCAGGGTCGCCACCGGGATCCGGGACTGCCGCACGCAGGGCGCACCCCCCATGACGTCGGGGTCGACGGTGATCCGCGGGAAGGCCATCGCCACAGGTTAGTGGCCGGTCCGCTGATTTTCCCGCCGCCGGTGTCGAGTCGGGGCGCCGCCCAGCCGTCAGTGGGTGGAGGCGGCACCCGGCCGCCCGCTCGAACGAGGAGAGACACATGCGCTACACGATGCTGATCTGGAACGACGTCGCCGCCGCGAAGGACCCGGCGCTGATCGACGAGGTCGAGGCCTGGTGGGAGAAGTGGCACGCCGCCGGGAAGGTCGTCCGGGGCGGTGCCAAGCTCGACACGCCGCCCGTCGCGAAGACCGTCAGCCGGGGCGCGGACGGGCAGCCGGTGGTGACCGACGGCCCGTACCTGGAGCTGAAGGAGATCATCGGCGGGTACATCCACCTCGAGGCCGACGACGTCGACGAGGCCGTGGCGGTGGCGGCCACCTGGCCGGCGATCGGCGCCGGCTACACCGTCGAGGTGCGCCCGATCGTGGGCTGAGCGGCGAGGCGGCGGGCGAGCAGCTCGCGTTCGGCCGGGTTGCTGGCCAGCGCGAGCGCTCGCCCGGTCGCCTCGACCGCCTCGTCGACCCGGCCGAGCGCCCGCAGCAGCTGCGCGCGGGTGGCGTGCCACAGCCGGTAGCCGGGCAACCGGTCGGCGAGCGCGTCGACCTCGGCGAGGGCGGCCGCCGGCCCATGGGTGTACCGGGTGGCGACGGCGCGGCCCAGCCGGACCACGGGGGTCGGCTGCACCGCGTCCAGCAGGTCGTAGAGGGCGCGCACCGCCGTCCAGTCCGTTCGCCCGTACGTCGGGGCCAGGGCGTGCTGGGCGGCGATGGCCGCCTGCAGCTGGTAAGGCCCGGGCGGGCCGAGGGCGGCGGCGCGGCGCAGCCGGGCCACCGCGGCGCCGATGAGGGCGGCGTCCCACTGCCGGCGGTCCTGCTCCTCGAGCAGCACGATCCGGCCGGCGGCGTCGAAGCGGGTGGTGGCGCGGGCCTCGTGCAGCTCCAGCAGCGCGGCCAGGCCGGCCGGTTCCGGCTCGCGGGGCATCAGGTCGGCGAGCTGGCGGGCCAGCTCCAGGGCCTCCCGGGCGAGGTCCCGTCGCTGCGGCGCCTCCGTGGACGCGGCGAGGTAGCCCTCGTTGAAGACCAGGTAGACCACGGCGAGGACGGGGCGCAGGCGGGCGGGATACTCCTCGGCGGGCGGCAGGTCGAACCGCACCCCGTCCCGCCGTAGCTGGCGTTTGGCCCGGACCAGGCGCTGGGCCATCGTGGCGGTGGGGACCAGGTACGCGGCGGCGATCTGTTCGGCCGTCAGGCCGCTGACCGCGTGCAGGGTCAGCGCCACCTGGGCCGGTTCCGCCAGGCGGGGGTGGCAGCAGGCGAACAGCAGCGCCAGTCGGTCGTCTCCGGTGGGCTCGGCCGGCGGGGTGCGCGCCAGCGCGGCCGCCCGGTCCCGGCCGGTCGCGTCCCGGC
>NZ_JBSGJR010000696.1:0-3178 GCF_053605645.1 Micromonospora sp. NPDC003776 | reverse complement strand
GGCCGGGACGCGGCGGTGGTCGCCGCGCCGGCCGAGTTCCGGCCCGGACAGCGCGGCTCCCGCCGGCACCTGGCCTTCGGCGCCGGGGCGCACCGGTGCGTGGGCGCGCAACTGGCCCGGATGGAGGCGGCGGTGGTGGTCGCCGAGGCGGCCGCGCTGCTCGACGGGGTGACGGTGGTCCGCGCGCCCTGGTGCCCGGACAACCTCACCTTCCGGATGCCCGACGCCTTCGTGGTCCGCCGCACCTGACGAAAGTCAGGGTCGGGCGATGCCGATCGGGGGCGGTGCGGGCGCCCGCCCGCTCCCTACCGTCGGCGCATGATCACACTTCGTGGATTGACGAAGCGGTTCGGGACGGCGACCGCGGTCGACGACCTGACCGTCGACATCGGACCAGGACAGGTCACCGGTTTCCTCGGCCCCAACGGCGCCGGCAAGTCCACCACGCTGCGGATGGTGCTCGGCCTGGACCGCCCGACCGCCGGGCAGGCCCTGGTCAACGGCCGGCCCTACCGGGCGCTGCGGCACCCGCTGTACGAGGTGGGCGCACTGCTCGACGCCACCGGCGTCCACCCGGCCCGCTCCGGCCGGGCCCACCTGCGGGCGATGGCCCGCAGCAACGGAATCCCGGCGCGCCGGGTGGACGAGGTGCTCGACCTGGTCGGCCTGGACGGGCGCGCCGCCGACAAGCCGGGACGCGCACTGTCCCTCGGCATGGGCCAACGTCTCGGCATCGCCGGCGCGCTGCTCGGCGACCCGCCGGTGCTGCTCCTCGACGAGCCGGTCAACGGCCTCGACCCGGACGGGGTGCGCTGGATCCGGCGGTTCACCCGGACCCTCGCCGACGAGGGCCGCACCGTGCTGCTCTCCAGCCACCTGATGAGCGAGATGGAGCAGACCGCCGACCGGGTGGTGGTGCTCGGCCGGGGGCGGCTGATCGCCGACGCGCCGCTGGCCGAGTTGATCGCCGCCCGCCCGACCGCGGCGGTCCGGGTCCGCGGTCCCGAGCCGGCCGGCCTGTCGACGCTCGGCGACCGGCTGGCCGCCGAGGGGGCGGAAGTCACCGCGGACGGCGACGGGCTGACCGTCACCGGCGTCCCGGCCGCCCGGGTCGGCGACCTCGCGTACGAGCTGGGGGTGCGGGTGCACGAGCTGACCCCGGTGGCCGCCTCGCTGGAGGAGGCGTTCCTGGAACTCACCGCCGGCAGCGTCGAGTACGCCGCCGGCCCGACCGGAAGTGGGACCCGATGACCGTCACCAGCCCCGCCCGACCGGCCCCCGCCGGCAGCCCCTTCGCCGGGGCGGTGGCCGCCGAGTGGACCAAGCTCTGGTCGGTCCGGTCCACCTGGTGGACCGTCCTCGCGGCCGTGGCCACCATGGCCGCCACCGCCGCCCAGCTCGCCATCTACGCGGTCAACGCGAACACCGACGACGACCCCACCATCGGCCCGGGCGTCGTCGGGGTCGGCGAGATCGTCGCCGGCTCGCTGGAACTCACCCAGTACGTCGTCCTCGCCCTCGGCCTGTTCGCCGTCACCAGCGAGTACGCCACCGGCACCATCCGCACCACCCTGCGCTGCACCCCGTCCCGGGGCCGGGTGCTGCTGGCCAAGGCGGTCGTGGTCGGCGGGATGACGTTCCTCGTCGGGCTGCTGCTGGGCGCGATCGGCGCCGCGGTCGCCGGGCCGGTACTGGGCGAGTGGGGGCGTGCCCCGCTCGGCGGGACGGTCCGGGACGTGGTCGCCTCGGCCGCGTACCTGGCCCTGGTCGGGGTGCTGGCGCTGGGCCTGGCGACGGCGCTGCGCGGCGCGGTGCTCAGCCTGACCGTGCTCCTCGCCCTGCTGATGATCGTGCCGTTGTCGTTGCAGGAGCCGGGGATCACCGTGCTCACCCGGATCGCCGACGGGTTCCCCGGCGTCGCCGGCAACCACTTCCTGGCCGGGGACACCGATCCGTACCCGGCGGCGGTGGGGCTGCTGGTGCTCGCCGGCTGGGCGGCCGCCGCGCTGGCCCTCGGCCGCCGCGCGCTGGCCCGACGCGACGCGTGAACCGGGGGCGGGGCTGGTCAGCCGGTCGGCGGCACCAGCCCCGCCTCGTACGCGAGGATCGCCGCCTGCACCCGGTTACGCACGTCCAGTCGGGTGAAGATGCTGGTCAGATAGCTCTTCACGGTGCCCTCGACGAGGTGCAGCCGGCGGCCGATCTCCGCGTTGGACAGTCCCGCCCCGACCAGCGCGAGCACCTCCCGCTCCCGGTCGGTCAGCCCGGCCAGCCGGTCCCGGGCGTACGGGGTCCGGGCCAGCTGCCCGCCGCTGAGCTCGATCACCCGGCGGGCCACCCGGGGCGACAGGTACGCCCCGCCGTCGGCCACCGCCCGGATGCCGGCCAGCAGTTCCCGCGGATCGCCCGACTTCAGCAGGAAACCGCTCGCCCCGAGCCCGAGCGCCCGGGCGATCAGGTCGTCCTCGCCGAACGTGGTGAGCATGACCGTGGCCGTCTCCGGGGCCAGCCGGCGGATCTCCGCCGCCGCGCTCAGCCCGTCCCAGCGGGGCATCCGGATGTCCAGCAGCGCCACCCGGGGCCGGTGGGCGCGGACCAGCTCGACCGCGGCCCGCCCGTCGCCGGCCTCGCCGACCACCTCGATCCCCGGGTCGGCGGCCAGGATGGCCCGTACGCCGGCGCGCACCATCGCCTCGTCGTCGGCGAGCACCACCCGCAGGGGGTGCCCGTGGTCGTCGGTCACCGCGCGATCCGCTCCTTGCTGACCAGTCGGCCGTCGGAGAAACAGAGCCGCCAGGTGGGCTCCGCGAAGGGGAAGTTGCCGTCGGTGTAGAACTCGCAGCCGGCCGGGGCGTCCGCGTCGGGCGGGTCGGCCCGCCGCTCGGGCAGGTCGAGGCCGGCCCGCGCGTCGCCGACCCGCAGCCGCTCGTACCCGGCCTCGTCGAGCACCGCGCCGGCGGTCGCCAGGGGGTAGTAGACCAGCGCGAGCACCAGGGCGAGGACGACCGGGGCGCCGAACGCCACCAGCAGGCTGCGCCGGACCCGCCGCCGGGCGTCCCGCAACCGCCGCGCCGCCGCGGCGGGCCGGTCGTCGGACGGCGCCACCGGGCCGGGGTCCGGGGCATCGCCCGCCCGGGCGGCAGACCCCGTCAGGTCGCGCGGCGCCGCCACCGGAACC
>NZ_JBSGJR010000695.1:0-3205 GCF_053605645.1 Micromonospora sp. NPDC003776 | reverse complement strand
GGCGGGGCCCGAAGGCGACGTTGTCCAGCGCGCTGAGGTGCGGGAAGAGCAGGTAGTCCTGGAAGACCACGCCGACCGGCCGTCGCTCCGGCGGAATCCGGAGCCGGCGGTCGGGGCGGTCCAGATCCGCCCCGCCGAGGGTCAGGTGGCCGGCGGTGAGCGGGTGCAGCCCGGCCAGGGCACGCAGGGCGGTGGTCTTGCCGGCGCCGTTCGGGCCGAGCAACGCGACCACCTCCCCGGCGGCGATCCGCAGCCGGACGTCGAGGTGGAAGGCGCCCCGGTCGGCGACCAGGTGCGCGTCGAGCAGCGGCGGGGCGGTCATTGCGTACCGATCCAGCGGTCGCGCAGCCCGGCGAGGATGGCGACCGAGACGGTGAGCAGGATCAGGCTGAGCACGATCGCGGCCTGCAGGTCGTTCTCCAGGGCCAGGTAGACGGCGAGCGGCATGGTCTGGGTGCGGCCGGGATAGTTGCCGGCGAAGGTGATGGTGGCGCCGAACTCGCCGAGCGCGCGGGCCCAGCAGAGCACGGCGCCCGCGGCGACGCCCGGCGCGACCAGCGGCAGGGTGACGTGGGTGAAGGTGGTCCAGCGCCCCGCGCCGAGGGTGGCGGCCGCCTCCTCGTACCGCCGGTCGGCCCCGCGCAGCGCCCCCTCGACGGCGATGACCAGGAACGGCATGGCGACGAACGCCTCGGCGAGCACCACGCCGGCGGTGGTGAACGGCAGGGTGACCCCGAAGGTGCTGTCCAGCCAGGACCCGACCAACCCCCGTCGGCCGAAGACCAGCAGCAGCGCCACCCCGCCGACCACCGGAGGCAGCACCAGCGGCACGGTGACCAGGGCACGCACCAGCCGCCGGCCGGGGAACTCGACCCGGGCGAGCAGCCACGCCAGCGGTACGCCGAGGGCGACGCAGAGCAGCGTGGCGAGGGTGGCGGTCTCCAGCGACAGCCGCAGCGCGGTGCGCACCGCCGGCTCGGCCAGCCGCCGGGGCAGGGTGGTCCACGGCGCCCGGGCCAGCAGCCCGAACAGCGGCAGGACGAGGAAGAGCAGGCCGAGGCCGGCGGGGAGCAGCAGGGCGAGCGGCACCCGCTGCCGGGGGCGCGGGCTCACCGGCTCGGCGGGGCCTGGAACCCGGCGGCGGTGAGCACGGCGAGCCCCGCGTCGGAGCGGACGTAGTCGACGAAGGCCCGGGCGCCGTCCGGGTTGCCGGCGTGCTTCAGCACCACGATCGGGTAGTCGTTGACCGCCCGCGCGGACTCCGGGAACTCGACGGCGTCCAGCTCACCGGCGGCGGCCCGGACGTCGGTGCGGTAGACCAGCGCGGCGTCGACCTCGCCGAGCTTCACCTTGGCCAGCGCGCCCTTGACGTCCTGTTCCAGGGTGGCCGGGGTGAACCGGACGCCGGCCGCGGCGAGGGCCGTCTTCGCCGCGGCCCCGCAGGGCACCTGCTCGGCGCAGAGCGCCACCTTGACGCCCGGTTCGGCCAGGTCGGCGAGGCCGGTCACCCTGCCGGGATTGCCCTTGGGCACGGCGATGACGAGCTGGTTGCGCACCAGGGTGGCCGGGGCGCCGGCGCCGTCCCCCGCGTCGGTGACGGTCTTCATGGTGGCCGGCGAGGCGGCGGCGAAGACGTCGGCCGGGGCGCCCTGGGAGATCTGGGTGGCGAGGGCGGAGCTGCCGGCGAAGTTGAAGGTGACGGTGGTGCCCGGGTGCGCCGCCTCGAAGTCCTTCCCCAGCTTCGTGAAGGACTCGGTGAGCGAGGCGGCGGCGAACACCGTCACCCGGCCGCCGCCGTCCCGGACGGCCGGGTCGCCGTCGCCGCAGCCGGTCAGGGCCAGGGTCAGCGCGGCCGCCCCGGCGAGGGCGGCGCCGGTCCACCGTACGGTCACGAAATGGTCCTTCCCTTCGCGGCGGGGACGCGCTCGACCACGACGGTGGTCGACTTGATCACGGCGACGGCCACCGCCCCGACCTGGAGGTCGAGCTCGTCGACGGCCTCGCGGCTCATCAGCGAGACGATCCGGAACGGCCCGGCCTGGATGTCGACCTGGGCCATCACGGTGTCCTTGACGACGGCGGTGACGATGCCGCGCAGCCGGTTACGGGCGGAGGACAGCTCGGGGTGCCCCGGGGCGCGGACGAACGCGGCCAGGTCGACCCCGTCGATCACCCGGTGGCCGTGTTCGTCGCGGGTGGCCGGCAGCCGCCCGGCGTCGATCCAGCGGCGGACCGTGTCCGCGCTGACCCCGAGCAGTTCGGCGGCCTCGCCGATCCGGAACACGGTCACCCGGCCACCCTAGCGGCACGCAGATGCAAAGGAGAAGAGCGTTCCGGCCTCGCATCGACGAGGTGCTCGGCGGCTCGGGTGGAGCACCTGCGGTTCATGCCCGCAGGCTCACCGCGCCTCCGTCGTCCGCCGCCAGGCCCGGGCGCTCAGCAGGCGCAGCCCGTTGAGACCGACGATGACGGTCGAGCCCTCGTGGCCGGCCACGCCGAGCGGCAGCGGCAGGTGCCCGATCAGGTCCCAGCCGACCAGCACCGCGATGAAGGTCGCCGCGACGACGAGGTTGGCGACCACCAGGCGGCGGGCCCGCCGGGCCAGCCCGAGCAGCGCGGGGAGCGCCGCGAGGTCGTCGCGCACCAGCACCGCGTCGGCCGTGCGCAGGGCCAGATCGGAGCCCTGGCGGCCCATGGCCACGCCGGTGTCCGCCGCGGCGAGCGCCGGGGCGTCGTTGATCCCGTCCCCGACCAGCAGCACCCGGCGGCCGTCGCGCTGGTGGGTCCGGACCCGGTCCACCTTGTCCTCGGGCAGCAGGCCGGCGTGCACCTCGGCGATGCCGGTGTCGGCCGCGAGCCGGCCGGCCGCGCCGGCGTTGTCGCCGGTGAGCAGGGCGGGTCGGACCCCGGTCAGCGCGGTGAGCGCGGCGACGGTCCCGGCCGCGTCGGGCCGGGCCCGGTCCGCCAGGCCGAGGACCCCGGCCGGCGCGCCGTCCACCAGCACCACGACCGCGGTACGCCCGGCCGCCTGCTCCGCGTCGACCAGCCGCGACGCGTCGGTCGAGGCGTACCCGTGGAGGAGGGCCGGGCTGCCGACCAGGACCCGCCGGCCCTCGACGGTGGCCGCGACGCCCCGCCCGGGGGTGGCGGTGAAGTCGGCGACCGGCGGCAGGGTCAGGCCGCGCTCGCCGGCGGCGGCCAGCAG
>NZ_JBSGJR010000694.1:0-3205 GCF_053605645.1 Micromonospora sp. NPDC003776 | reverse complement strand
ACGCGGTGCTGCGGTAGTCGGTGTCCACCGGGCCGGCGCCCGGCGCACCGCCGGACGCCGGCCCCGCGCGGGACGGCCGTCAGTTCACGTAGACCGGGCTGCCGCCCTGGGTGGTGTCCTTGACGGGCGAGTACCGCACGCTGAAGTAGGACGTGGTGAAGCAGGTGCTGGGTCCGGAGGACTTGGTCAGCACCTGGTTGGTGAAGACCAGCGAGTTGGTGGAGTTCACCGCGCTGCCGGTGAGGCTGGTCGTCTTGTAGACGCAGGTGATGGGGCCGAGCAGCGTGTTCAGCACGACCGTGCTCTGGATCGAGCCGGAGATGGTCACCGCGCCGGCGCTGGTCACCGAGGTGCTGTACGGCAGGTTGTTCACGGTGATGCTGTTGACCCCGGTGGTGCCGACCACGTTCGTGGTGCAGCTGGAGAAGGTCTGCGCGGTCAGGCTCTCGGTGGCGGTCCCCGGCGCCGTCGGGTTGCTCGTCACCTTGGCGCTGAAGCTGGACGCCGCGCACTTCACGCCGGTGGTTCCGGTGGTGGTCGAGTAGAAGGTGGCACTGGTGCCGCTGGCCAGGCCGGCCTGGATGACGTCGCCGACGGCGACGGCGCTGCCGCCGACGCTGCCGTAGGTCAGCACGGAGGAGGCGAGCGAGGAGGACGGGGAGGCGGCGGCCGATGCGGCGCCGATCAGGCTGGTCAGCAGCGCCACGGCGGCGAGGCCCGCGCCGATTCGTCCGTACCTGGGCATGGTTCTTCCTTCCGGTGGTGGGACGGGGATGTCGGGTCGCGCCCGCACGGGGTCCGGGCGCGGTCGCCGTCCGGCCGCAGGGGGCCGGGCGGGGTGGTGGTGCCGTCCAGGGTGGACGGCGCGTGGTGGTGCCACCGGTTTACGGCCCGTCGGCGGGCGGCCGGTGGTGAGGGGGCGCCGCGTCAGCGCGCGGACCGGGGTGGCGCACTGCGGCGGGGCCGCGTCACCTGCGCCTTCCCGGCCTTGGGAGGGCGCTCGTGGTTGGCGATAATGGCAGCCATCGGCCCTCCTTCGACGAGCTCGGGGTGACCGCGGGAAGAGATCACCAATCGTGACGGGGCGTCAACTCAGAGTGCAGAATTTATAAACCTCCGAGGGTCGTAAAGTCAATGCATCAAAGGAGGTCGATCACTTGAGCACCCTGCGCCGCCCGCAACCGGCGCCGATCCCCCTGCCTGGCGCCCGCCCCGGTCGCGACCCCGACCGGGCCATCAAGCGCGGGCCGCGCCGGGTCTCCGCCGAGGCGGTGGCCGCCACCCAGCGCGACCGCCTCTTCGACGGGCTCGTGCAGGAGGTGGCGACGAAGGGCTACGACAACGCCCGGGTCACGGACATCTGCCGGGCGGCCGGGGTGACCCGCCCGGCCTTCTACGCCCTGTTCACCGGCAAGGAGGACGCCTTCCTCGCCGCGTACCGGCACGGCATCGCGGTGGTGTCCCAGCTGATGGAGTACGCCTACCGGGACGCCGGACCACACTGGCCGGACGCCGCCCGGGCCGCCCTGCGCACCCTGCTCGAGGTGCTGGCCAGCGTGCCCGCCTTCGCCCGGATGGCCCTGGTCGAGGTCGACGCGGCGGGACCGGACGCCCGCCGCGAGCGCGACGCACTGCTCACCGACTTCCGTCGGTTCTTCGCCGACGCCGGGCCGGGGCCGGCGTCCGACGACGTGGACCGGGACCTGCTGGTGTCCACGGTGGTCGGCGGCCTGCACGCGACCATCCGTGGCCGCGTGGCCGACGGGCCGATCAAGGAACTGCCGGCACTGCTGCCGGTGCTCACCTACGCGGCCATCGCCCCGTTCCTCGGGCCGGAGGCGGCCACCCGGGCGACCCGGCCGGTGCACCCGGGAGACGGCCCGGCCGCCGCGGCGCCCTGCGCCGAGCCGACCGTCCACCCGTGACTAAGGCGATGGAAAACCGCAGAGGTTTTTCACCGTTGGCCGCATTTCGCAGATGCCGCCCACCGGCTTCCGCTACCCGGTGTTGACCAGCCCTTTACCCAGCGGTAACTTCGCCCTAACGCCCTGGGCGCGGCACCACGCGAAGCCAATTCAGATCTCTTCCACCACACCGGCGGCCGTCCATCCTGCATCGTCGCCGATGAATTGATCTCGAAAAGGAGCCGCCATGTCCGAACAGCTCGCACCGATCGAACCGGGTCCGCCCCGGAGCGGCGTGCGCTGGCGCCGGTTCGCCGTCACCTTCGGCACCGTCGCGGTGGGCGCGGCCGGCATGATCGCGCTGACCGCGCAGGGCGCGCTCGGCGCGCAGTTCGCCATCTCCGGCATGCCGTTCACGGTCACCGCCGACCGGCTCGACGGCACCGGCTTCGAGCAGTTCGCCACCATCGACCACATGATCGAGAACAGCCCGAACGAGGGCGACACCGGCGGCCAGGTGCTGGTCATGGTCTCCGCGATCGACCGGGCGAAGCTGACCAACCTCTGCCAGAGCATCAGCCTGGGCGGCATCAACCTGCGGATCACCGCCGGCACCGGCGACAAGCCGGTCTCCGCCCGCACCCTGGTCGTCGACGGCGACGAGGTCGCCGGCGACGCCTCGTTCAACAACATCAATGTCGGGCAGGACGCCAGCACGCTCGACCAGGTGCCCGGCGTGCGGGGCAACCCGGGAGTCTTCTCGCAGCAGGCCGACACGGTGACCATCACCCACCTGCGGCAGAACAACTACGCCACCACCGCGGCGGTCTTCACCCTGCCCAACCTGCACATGTCGTTCAGCAGCGAAGCGTGCTGACATGAGCGCCGGACGACACGCCACGGCGCCAGCCGTCCGCCCCACCGGCGGACGCTGGCGCCGCTGGCGTCGCGGCCGCCCCTTCACCGCCGGGGTGCTGATCACGCTCGGCGGCGCCGAGATGCTGGTGACCCTCCGGGCGCCGCTCGGGGTGCTGCTGCACGTCGGGCCGCAGGGACTGGCCGCGTACCTGGTGCCGACCATCCTGGTGCTCTGCGGCGTGCTGCTGATCGCCACCCCGCAGCAGCGGGTCTTCTACGCGCTGCTCACCCTGGTGCTGGGGCTGGCCTCCTGGCTCACCTCGAACCTCGGCGGCTTCCTGATCGGCATGCTCCTCGCCCTGGTCGGCGGGGCGCTGGCGTTCGCCTGGACGCCGGACAAGCGTCGCATCGCGCCGGCACCCGGTGAACCCGCGGCCGCCGAC
>NZ_JBSGJR010000693.1:0-3206 GCF_053605645.1 Micromonospora sp. NPDC003776 | reverse complement strand
GCCCGGCGGGCCGGCGCCAGTCGCGCCAGGCCAGGGCGGCCAGCAGCCCACCGGCGAGCGCGACGGCGAAGGTGACCAGCGGGGCGCCGCCGAGCGCGGCCAGCCGCAGCAGCGGGGAGGTGTCCTGGCTGAACGCCAGCCGCCCCCACGGGAACCCGCCGAACGGGGTCCGGTCGCGCAGCGCCTCCTGCCCCACCCACAGCAGCCCGGTGACCGCCGGCCACGCCCACCACCGGTGCCGGTCCACCAGCGGCGACACCCACGCGGTGGCGGCGCCGAGCAACGCCAGGTAGGCGGCCTGCAGCAGGGACAGCAGCAGCCACGGCAGGTAGCCGGTGTGCAGGTTCGTCCACTCCAGCAGCGGCGCGAACAGGGTCACCCCGGCGACGAAGCCCAAGCCGGCGCCGGCGCGCAGCCGCCGCCGGTGGGTGGCGGCGGCCAGCAGCGCCACCCCGACCGGCGCCAGCGCCCACACCCCGTACGGGGGGAAGGCCACCAGCAGGGCCAGGCCGGCGACGACGGCCATCGGCAGGGCCGCGGTCAGCGGCAGGGGACGCGGGCGCGCCCCGTCGCGTGCCACCTCGGTGGCACGGGTCTCTTCCCGGTCGAGCGTCGTCACCGGCACCTCACCACGATCACGCGCCGAAGGCTACCCGCCCGGGGCCCGGGTTCGCCCCGGCCGGGTGGCCCCACGGCCCGCGCCGGTTCGTTACCGAAGATCCACGTCGCCGGTTTCGGCGCGTGACCCCACCCCACGAGGCTGCCCGGGTGAGGGCGGGTCACGACGGGAACGGTGGTTCATGGTTCAGGTACCGGAACGCGACGGTCGCGTCGGCCCGCGCCGGACGGTCGTTTTTCTGCTGCTGGCGGCGCCGCTGCCGCTGATCTGCTGCGTGTCCGGGTTGTTGGCGTTCCTGGCGATGGCGCCATCCGAACCGTGCCAGCCGCCCGGCGTGGCCGACTGCGGTTGGGAGCCGATGGCGGTGCTGCCGGCCGCGCTGCTGGCCGGGGCATACGCCGTGGCGGCGTTCGTCGTGGTCGTGCTGCCCCGGTCCGCCACCTGGGCGCGGCTGCTCGCCCTGGCGCTCGTGCCGCTGGCCGTCGCGCCGCTGGCCTGGGCGGTGTTCGTCTACCGCCCCTACTGACCGGGGCTCAGCCAGCCGGATCGGGGACCCGCAGCCGCCCGTCGTGGACCTCGACGGTCCGGTCGGCGGCGGCGAGGTGCGCGCGGTCGTGGGTGACCAGGACGGTGGCGGTGCCCCGCTGGTGGGTCAGCCGGGTGATCAGGTCGATGACGGCGGCGCCGCGGTCGTGGTCCAGGGCGCTGGTGGGTTCGTCGACCAGCAGCACGGCCGGGTCGTTCATCAGCGCGCGGGCGATGTTGACGCGTTGGCGTTGGCCGCCGGAGAGCTGGTGGGGGCGGCGGCCGGCCTGGTCGGCCAGGCCGACGGCGTCGAGCAGGTCCAGCGCCCGGGCCCGGGCCCGGGCCGGGGATCGGCCGTCGAGGTGGGCCATGACCTGCAGCTGTTCGGCGGCGGTGAGGGCGGCCAGCAGGTTCGGCTGCTGGAACACGACGCCGACAGCCCGCCGGCGCAGCTCGGCCCGCCCGGCGCGGCTGAGCCCGGTGGTGGGGGTGCCCGCGACGGTGACGGTGCCGCTGTCGGGGGTGATCAGGGTGGCAGCGACGGCGAGGAGGCTGGACTTGCCGGAGCCGGACGGGCCGACGACGGCGGTGAGGGTGCCGGCGGGCACGTCGAGGCTGACGTGGTCGAGCGCGGTCAGCCGGCCCGCCCCGTCGGGGTAGGTGAGGGTGACGTCGGTCAGCGTGAGGCTCATCGGGCGCTCCCCAGGGCGGTCAGCGGGTCGACGGAGGTGATCCGGCGGATGGACAGGGCGGCCCCGAGCACACCGAGGGCGGTGATCACGGCGGCGGGGCCCAGGACGGTCGCCGGGGTGAGCAGGAACGGCACGGCGGAGCCGGCGACCAGGGCGCCGACGGCCGCCGCGGCGGCCGCGCCGACGAGGGTGCCGCCGGCCAGCAGAACGGCGGCCTGGCCCAGCGCGTCGCGCAGCAGGTTGCCGGTGGACGCGCCCAGAGCCTTGAGGACCGCGACGTCGCCGCTGCGCTGGATGGTCCACACGCTGAAGAACGCGCCGATGACCAGCGCCGCGATGGCGAACAGGAAGCCGCGCATCAGTTGCAGCGACCCGTTCTCCGAGCGGTAGGAGCCGATCGCGGCGAGCGAGTCGCCGACGCGGACGGTCTTCGTGCCGGCGGCCGCGTCGGTGGCGGCGACGTCGACGCCGGCGGTGGTCCGCAGCGCGATGACGGTGGCGGTGGGGCCACCCGCCCCGGCCGGCGGTGCGGCGGCCCGCCACGTGTCGAGGCTGACCCAGATCACCGGGGTGTGGCTGTAGGAGGCGTCCCCGGCCACGGCGGCGACACGCAGCGTCCGCCCGCCGACGGTGACCCGGTCGCCGGCGCGCACCTGCAGGCCGTCGGCGGCGCGGGTGGACAGCACGGCGGACCGGTCGTCGGGGCCGCCGGCCGGGGCCAGCGGCGAGCCCGCCGCGACACCGAACGCGGTCACCGCGAGGCCGGTGTCCCCCGCGGTGGCGCGGGTGGTGGTGATGCCCAGCGGCTCGGCCCGGCTGACCCCGGGCGCCTGTGCCCACCGCCGCCACTGCGCCTGCCTGACGGTCGAGTCGGCGTACGACAGGTCCTGTCCCGCGGCGGGCGCGGCGAAGGCGATCCGGTCGGCGGGCAGGTCGGTGACGGCGGACACGTTCTGCCGGCCCAGCCCGGCGGTGAGCCCGGACAGCAGCCCGACCAGCAGGCTGATCAGGGCGACGACGGCGCCCATGAGGGCGAACCGCCCCCGGGCGAACCTCAGGTCTCTCCATGCCACGTACACGTGGGCCTCTGCCTTCCTCGACGGCGGTGCGCTGCCGTTCCAGCGTGACCGCCGCCGTAGCGGCGGGCAGCCGGCGAAGGACGGCACTTGCCGGGCCGTCGGTCGGCGGCAGGATTACCTCCTTTGGCAGAGGGCGCGCCGGTGACCGGCACCTACGCTGGAGGAACTGTGAACACGCCCACCACCACCACCACCGTCACGCCGGGCGTCCGGGCGCTGGCCTGGTGTCTGCACCTGCTGGTCGCCGGGCTGCTCGCCCTGGCCGCCGGCCGACGGCCCGGCAAGTGCCGT
>NZ_JBSGJR010000692.1:0-3208 GCF_053605645.1 Micromonospora sp. NPDC003776 | reverse complement strand
CTCGCCACCGACCTCCAGCCGGTCGGTGGGCTGCGCGCCCGGGGCCGGCCAGGCCAGCGCGTGCCGGGCGGCGACCTCGGCGTGGATCTCGGCCAGCCCGATCCCGCCGATGGTGCTCGGGGTGCCCCGGAAGTACCGCTCGACCAGGCGGGTGTCCAGGCCGACCGCCTCGAAGACCTGCGCCCCGCAGTACGAGGAGACGGTCGAGATGCCCATCTTGGACATGATCTTCAGGACGCCCTTGCCGAGCGCCTTGACGTAGTTGCGGACCGCCTTCTCCGGGTCGACCCCGGCCAGCGCCCCCGTGGAGATCATGTCTTCCACCGACTCGAAGGCCAGGTACGGGTTGACCGCCGCCGCGCCGTACCCGATCAGCACGGCCGCGTGGTGCACCTCGCGGCAGTCGCCGGACTCCACGATCAGCGCCACCTGGGTCCGCGTCTGCTCGCGGACCAGGTGCTGGTGCACCGCGGCGGTGAGCAGCAGCGACGGGATCGGGGCCAGGTCGGCGTTGGAGTCCCGGTCGGAGAGCACCAGGATCCGCACGCCGTCCTCGATCGCCTCGGAGACGTGCCGGCAGATCTCGGTGAGCCGGGCCTTGATGCCGGCGCCGCCGTCGCGCACCCGGTAGAGCCCGGAGACCCGGACCGCCTTGAAACCGGGCAGGTCGCCGTCCTCGTCGATGGAGAGGATCTTGGCCAGCTCGTCGTTGTCGATCACCGGGTAGGGCAGCACGATCTGCCGGCAGCTCGCCGGGCCCGGGTCGAGCAGGTTGCCCTCCGGCCCGATGGTGGACGCCAGACTGGTCACCAGCTCCTCCCGGATGGCGTCCAGCGGCGGGTTGGTGACCTGGGCGAAGAGCTGGTGGAAGTAGTCGTAGAGCAGCCGCGGCCGGGTGGACAGCGGGGCGATCGGGGTGTCCGTGCCCATCGAGCCGATCGGCTCCGCGCCGCTGCGGGCCATCGGGCCGAGCAGGATCTTCAGCTCCTCCTCCGTGTAGCCGAAGGTCTGCTGCCGGCGGCGTACCGAGTCGTGGGTGTAGACGATGTGCTCGCGCGGGGGCAGCTCGTCCAGCTCGATCAGGCCGGCGTGCAGCCACTCCTGGTACGGCCGGGCGGCGGCCAGCTCGGTCTTGATCTCGTCGTCGGAGACGATCCGCCCGTTGACCGTGTCGACCAGGAACATCTTGCCGGGCTGGAGGCGGCCCTTGGCGACAACGGTGGCCGGGTCGAGGTCGAGCACGCCCGCCTCGCTGCCCAGCACGACCAGGCCGTCGGCGGTCCGCCACCAGCGGCCGGGACGCAGCCCGTTGCGGTCGAGCACGGCGCCGACGATCTCGCCGTCGGTGAAGGCCACCGAGGCCGGCCCGTCCCAGGGCTCCATCAGGCTGGCGTGGAAGCGGTAGAAGGCGCGCTTGTCGGCCCGCATCTGCGGGTCGTTCTCCCAGGCCTCGGGGATCATCATGAGCACCGCGTGCGGCAGGCTCCGCCCGGCCAGGTGCAGCAGCTCGAGAACCTCGTCGAAATTGGCCGAGTCGGAGGCGGCGGGGGTGCAGACCGGGAAGACCCGGCGGATGTTGCCGGGCAGATTCGGGCTGCGCAGCAGCGCCTCCCGGGCCTGCATCCAGTTGCGGTTGCCGCGGATCGTGTTGATCTCGCCGTTGTGCGCGATGAAGCGGTAGGGGTGGGCCAGCGGCCAGGACGGGAAGGTGTTGGTGGAGAAGCGGGAGTGCACCAGCGCGATCGCACTGACCACCCGGTCGTCGGTCAGCTCCGGGTAGAAGGCGGGAAGCTGGTCCGGGGTGAGCATGCCCTTCCAGACCAGGGTCCGGCCGGACAGCGACGGGAAGTACGCCGGCACGCCCCGCTCGGCGGTCTCCCGCTCGACCTGCTTGCGCAGGCAGAACGCCACCCGGTCCAGGTCCAGCCCGGTCAGCGGGGAGCCGGCCGGGCCGGCGGCCGAGCCGGTGAGCCGGCGCGCGGCGAGGAAGAGCTGCCGGACCCGCGGCATCGCCGCGAGGGCGGTCTCGCCGAGGCCGCTCGGGTCGGTGGGGACGTCCCGCCAGCCGAGCACCTCCGCGCCCTCGACCAGCGCGTACTTCTCCACCACCTGGCGGGCGCGGGCCTCGGCCGCGTCGTCGTCGGGGAGGAAGACCAGGCCGGTGGCGTACTGGCCGGCCGGCGGCAGCGGGAAGTCGACGACCTCGCGGAGGAACGCGTCCGGCACCTGGATCATGATCCCGGCGCCGTCACCGGTGTTGTGCTCCGCGCCCCGGGCGCCGCGGTGGTCCAGCCGGCAGAGCGCCCCGAGGCCGTTCGCGACGACCTCGTGCGAGCGGCGCCCGTGCAGGTCGGCC
Source organism: Micromonospora sp. NPDC003776 (assembly GCF_053605645.1). Classification (NCBI taxonomy): domain Bacteria; kingdom Bacillati; phylum Actinomycetota; class Actinomycetes; order Micromonosporales; family Micromonosporaceae; genus Micromonospora; species Micromonospora sp. NPDC003776. The sequence continues at coordinate 852 of NZ_JBSGJR010000692.1, read as the reverse complement.
ACGAAGGCCACGCCGCACGCGTCGTGCTCGTGCGCGGGGTCGTACAGCCCCGTCGCCTGCGGGGCCGGCTGCGGGCTGAGAGGGTACGGAAAGGCCACCGGGCCTCCTGTCGTCACTCAGGTTGGATCATGGTCGGGACGACGTCGGCCCTAGTGGGTTCTATTGAGTCTACGTTAGGGCGTCGGGCGCAAGGCCAGTTCAGATTGATCACACTTCCAGAATCTGGGACATGTAGTCTCGCGCGGTGGATGTCGTACGTGCTGACGTGCTCGACCGGTTGGAGCGGTTCTACGACGCGGTGCCCAGGGATGCGGCCCGTGCGGAGGAATACGGCTCGCTGGTGCTGTTCGTCCGGGACGGTGCCGGTTGGCCGTTCTACGCCCGGCCCCGGCCGGGCGCCACCGAGCCGGCCTCCCTCGCGGACGTGACGGCGGTCCGGTCCCGGCAGCGGGAGCTGGGCCTGCCCGAGGCGTTCGAGTGGGTCCACGAGGTCAGCCCGGACCTGCTCGCGGTGGCCCGCTCGGCGGGGCTGTCCGTGCTGGAGGCGCCGCTGATGGTGTTGGACCCCGAGCGGCTGCCCGATCCCGCGACGCTCAGCGACGTACCGGTGCGGGTCCTCGACCCGGCGGACCCCGGCTTCGCGGCCGACGTGGCGATCCGGCGGGCCGTGGCCTCGGTCGGCTTCTCGAACGGCGGCACCGCCCGCGGCGACGCCGGCCCGGCCGAGCGGGACGCCGCGGTCGCCCGGCTGGACGTGTGGCCGGGTTGTTGGTCAGCAGCCGCATCGACCGGACGCCGAGGTCGTAGAGGATCTGCGCGCCGGTGCCGTAGTCGCGGGCGTCGGCCGGCAGC
>NZ_JBSGJR010000691.1:0-3212 GCF_053605645.1 Micromonospora sp. NPDC003776 | reverse complement strand
CTCGCCGGCGACCCGGACCGGCTCGGGATCGTCCGGTCCGCGGCCGGCCGCCGGCTGCGCCGGCACCCCGCCGGGGCGGGGTGGGTCGGCGGGGGCTTCCCCGGCCGCCGCCCGCAGCCGGTCGAGGGCCGGGTCGGCGGGCATCAGAACACCTCCGCCAGGCCGGCTGCCTGCGCCGGGTGGGCCCCGCTGCGCCGGCCCGGGATCTCGCCGCAGAGCCGCGGGGTCGGGAAGACCTTGCCCGGGTTGGCCAGCCCGGCCGGGTCGAAGGCGCAGCGCAGCAGGTGCATGGTGTCCAGGTCGTCGTCGGTGAACATGCGCGGCAGGTACTTCGCCTTGTCGACGCCGACGCCGTGCTCGCCGGTGATCGAGCCGCCGTGCCGCACGCAGAGGTCGAGGATGGCCCCGGAGACCTCCTCGGCACGTTCGGCCTGCCCGGGCACGGCGGCGTCGAAGAGGACGAGGGGATGCAGGTTGCCGTCGCCGGCGTGGAAGACGTTGGCCACCCGGATGCCGTGTTCGGCGGACAGGTCGCCGATGCGGCGCAGCACCTCGGGCAGGGCGGTCCGCGGGATCACGCCGTCCTGGACGATGTAGTCGGGGCTGATCCGGCCGACGGCGGCGAACGCCGACTTGCGGCCCTTCCAGAACAGGGCGCGTTCGGCGTCGTCGACGGCGATCCGGATCTCGAACGCCGCGTTGGCCCGGCAGAGCGCCTCGACCTGGGCGAACTGGGCGTCGACCTCGGGCGCCGGGCCGTCCAGCTCGACGATGAGCACCGCGCCGGCGCCGGCCGGGTAGCCACAGTGCACGGCCGCCTCGGCCGCGGAGATGGCCAGGGCGTCCATCATCTCCACCGCGGCGGGCACCACCCCGGCCGCGATGATCGCCGAGGTGGCCGCGCCGGCCTGATCGGTGGTCTCGAACGCGGCGAGCAGGGTACGCACCGACTCGGGCAGCCGGGTCAGCCGGACGGTCACCTCGGTGGCGATACCGAGGGTGCCTTCGGAGCCGATGAACGCACCGAGCAGGTCGTAGCCGGGCGTGTCCGGGGCGCGGCCGCCGAGGCGTACCCGCTCGCCGTCGGGGGTGATCACCTCGAGACCGGTGACGTGGTGGGCGGTGAAGCCGTACTTCAGGCAATGAGCGCCGCCGGAGTTCTCCGCGACGTTCCCGCCGATCGAGCAGATCTGCTGGCTGGACGGGTCGGGCGCGTAGTAGTAGCCGTGCGGGTGCGCGGCCCGGCTGACCGCCAGGTTGATCACGCCGGGCTGCACCACCGCGCGCTCGTCCTCGGGCGCGACCTCGACGATCTCCCGCATCCGGGCGGTGACGATCAGGACGCCGTCGGGGTGCGGCAGCGCCCCGCCGGAGAGCCCGGTGCCGGAGCCGCGGGCGACGAACGGCGCGCCGGCCGCCACGCAGGCGCGCACCACGGCGGCGCACTGCGCGGCGTCCTCGGGGAGCGCGACCAGCGCCGGGACGCTCTTGTACCGGGCCAGCCCGTCGCACTCGTAGGTGCGCAGCTGCTGGCGGTCACTGATCACCCGGTCGGCGCCGATCGCGGCGCGCAGGGCGGCGGCGAGGGCCTCGATGTCCGTCGTGGTCGCGCTCATCGCCCACCTCCGCGTCGCCTGGGTCGGTCAGGGCATCCGTTCGTACGCCGGGACGGTGAGGAAGTCGGCGAAGTCGTCGGCGACGGCGACCTCCATGAACAGCGCCCGCGCCTGCGCGTAGTCGCCCGGGTCGCCGGGGAGTTTGCCGATCTCCTCGTCGGCGATGCGTTCGACCAGGTCGCGGGTGACCCGCTCGCCGGTGTCGTCGAGGGTGACGCCGTTGTGCAGCCACTGCCACACCTGGCTGCGGGAGATCTCCGCGGTGGCCGCGTCCTCCATCAGGTTGAAGATGGCCACCGCACCGGTGCCGCGCAGCCACGCGGCCAGGTACTGCACGCCGACGCTGACCGCGTTGCGCAGCCCCGCCTCGGTGTGCCCGCCGGGCGTGGACCGCACGTCGAGCAGCTCGGCGGCGGTCACCCGCACCTCGTCGCGGGTGCGGTCGAGCTGGTTCGGGCGGTCGCCGAGCACCCGGTCGAAGACCTCCCGGCAGACCGGCACCAGGTCGGGATGGGCCACCCAGGAGCCGTCGAAGCCGTCCCCCGCCTCGCGGGTCTTGTCGTCCCGGACCTTCGCCAGGGCGGTCTCGTTGACCTGCGGGTCGCGCCGGCTGGGGATGAACGCGGCCATCCCGCCGATGGCGTGCGCGCCGCGCCGGTGGCAGGTCCGCACCAGCAGCTCCGTGTACGCGCGCATGAACGGCACGGTCATGGTGACCGCGTTCCGGTCGGGCAGCAGGAAGTCCGCGCCCCGGGTACGGAACTTCTTGATCACGCTGAACATGTAGTCCCACCGGCCGGCGTTCAGCCCGGCGGAGTGCTCCCGCAGCTCGTAGAGGATCTCGTCCATCTCGAAGGCGGCCGGGAAGGTCTCGATCAGCACGGTGGCCCGGATCGTGCCGCGGGGGATGCCGAGCCGCTCCTGGGCGCGGACGAACACGTCGTTCCACAGTCGCGCCTCGAGGTGGCTCTCCATCTTGGGCAGGTAGAAGTAGGGCCCGGCACCGCGGTCGAGCTGCCGGTGGGCGCAGTGGAAGAAGTAGAGCCCGAAGTCGACCAGGCTGCCGGAGGTGCGTTCCCCGTCGACCAGGAGGTGCTTCTCGGAGAGGTGCCAGCCGCGCGGGCGGACCACGATGGTGGCCAGGTCGCCGTCGTGCAGCGCGTACCGCTTGCCGTCGGGCGAGGTGAACTCCAGCTTGCCGTCGATCGCGTCGCGCAGGTTGAGCTGGCCGGAGACGACGTTCTCCCAGAGCGGGGTGTTGGCGTCCTCCAGGTCGGCCAGCCACACCTTGGCGCCCGAGTTGAGCGCGTTGATGGTCATCTTCGCGTCGGTGGGGCCGGTGATCTCCACCCGGCGGTCGACCAGGCCGGGGGCCGGCTCGGCGACCCGCCAATCGGACTCGCGGACCTCGCGGGTGCCGGGCAGGAAGTCCAGGGTGCCGCCGTCGGCCAGCTCGGCGTCGCGGCGGCGGCGCCGGGGGGGCCGGTGCCCGCGGGGGGGGGGGTAGGTGGGGGGGAGGTGGGGGCCGTACGCCCCCCCCCCCGGGGGGTGGGTTTGGGGGGTTGGGGGGGGGGGGGGGCCGGGGTGCTCGGGGCC
>NZ_JBSGJR010000690.1:0-3217 GCF_053605645.1 Micromonospora sp. NPDC003776 | reverse complement strand
CCGGCGGCGCCACCGGAGCCACCGGAGCCACCGGACGCCTTTCCGCCGAGGCCGGCCCTGGAGGTGCCGGGTGAGGGTCGCGGAGGCCTGGCGGGTGGCGCTGGACGCGCTCCGGGCCAACCGGATGCGCAGCGCGCTGACCATGCTCGGGGTGATCATCGGGGTCGCCTCGGTGGTGATCCTCGTGGCCATCGGCACGGGCACCAAGCAGAAGGTGGAACAGCAGGTGGAGGGCCTCGGCTCGAACCTGCTCCTGGTGGTTCCCGGCAAGATCGACGTGGGCACCGCGCCGGTGGTGTCGCCGCTCAACCTCAAGGACGTGGACGCGGTCTCCCGGGTGGTCGGCGATCCGGGACGGGTCGCCGTCACCGTCGCCTCCGGGGCGACCGCCCGGGCCGGCAACCGGTCCGACTTCACCACGGTGCAGGGAGTGCTGGAAACCACCCCGGCGGTCTTCACCCGCTCGCTCGCCCGGGGCCGCTACCTCACCGGCGCCGACGTGGACACCAGCCGGCGGGTCGCGGTGCTCGGCGCGTCCGTGGCCCGGGCGCTCTTCCCCGACCGGGACCCGCTCGGCCAGCAGGTCGCCCTGGCCGGCGTCCGGTTCCGGGTGATCGGCGTCTTCGCCCCGCTCGGGCAGAGCCTGGGCGTGGACCGGGACGACGAGGTGCACATCCCGGTCACCGCGGCGCAGCGGCTCTGGGGCACCCAGCGGATCGACGGCATCGCGGTCAAGGCCCCGGACCGGGAGCGGATCGGCCAGCTGGGCGACCGGATCGTCGCCGAGCTGTCCCGGCGGCACCCGGACACCGAGTTCAGCGCCGTCACCCAGCAGCAGATCCTCGGCGTGCTCGGCGACATCCTCGGCGTGCTGACCGGGGTGCTGGCCGCCATCGCGGGCATCTCGTTGCTGGTCGGCGGGGTCGGCGTCTCCAACATCATGCTGGTCTCGGTCCGCGAGCGGACCCGGGAGATCGGGCTGCGCAAGGCGGTCGGCGCCCGGCCCCGGGACATCGGGGTGCAGTTCCTGCTGGAGGCGGTGCTGCTCACCTCGATCGGCGGCCTGACCGGGATGGCGCTCGGCGTCGGCACCGCGCTGCTGGTCGACGCGGTCTCGCCGATCCCGGCGGCGATCACCTGGTGGTCGCTGGCGCTGGCGTTCGGCGTCTCGGCGGTGGTGGGCATCGTCTTCGGCGTGGTGCCCGCGCAGCGGGCCGGCCGGCTCGACCCGGTGGTGGCGCTGCGCGCGGAGTGACGGGGTGGCCCGAACCGGACGAGCCGCCCGGGCGAGCAGAAAACGCCAGGTCAACGCGGCGGCGACCGGGGGACATTCCATGATCATTAGAAGGAAGGGATCGCGCCGGTCACAGCCGCCCCGCTACCGTACTGGTAACACGCGCGTTGCCCGTCGTGGCCGGGCCAACCTGCCCCGGTGGCACGCGCCGGGCATGGGAATGGGTCGGTGAGCCATGGCCGGGTCGCAGTCCGACGCACGGCTGTCGGATGTCAGGTTTCTGACCGTCGCCGAGGTGGCGACGGTCATGCGGGTCTCCAAGATGACCGTCTACCGTCTCGTGCACAGCGGCGAGCTGACCGCGGTGCGGGTGGGCAGGTCGTTCCGGGTGCCCGAGCACGCCGTGCACGAATACCTCCGGGGCGCCTTCCAGGAGACCGCCTGACGCCTCGACGGCCCGGCCGTCGAGTGCGACGAAAGGGGCATCGACGGGGGCGCGTTGGTCCTGCTGACGCACTCCGGCTACCCTGGACCCCGATCGTGACCGCACCCCGGTGCGCCCTGCCCACCACGCTGGTCCGGTCCGTTGTCCGCAAGCGGTCACCGACGCCACCCGCGGTGGTGTCTCCCGGTCCGCCCCGCACGTTGCATCGAAAGGCTGTCGTATGGGCTCGGTGGTCAAGAAGCGCCGCAAGCGCATGGCTAAGAAGAAGCACCGCAAGCTGCTGCGCAAGACCCGCGTCCAGCGTCGCCGTCTCGGCAAGTGACCGGAGCCGGGCCCCCGCCCGGCAACCGGCACCACTTGCCAACAGTCGACCCTCGGAGGCTCAGGTGATCAGGCCGTGGACGTCCCGGCTCGATCCCGCCTGCCGGGCAAGGCGCACGACATGACCCCCGGTGGCACCCCAGGTGCTCCGGGGGTCGTCGTCGTGACCGGGGTCGGTCGCTACCTCGGCGCGCACGTCGCCGCCCGCCTCGCCGCCGATCCGCGCATCGACCGCGTCATCGGGGTCGACCCGGCCACCCCGAACCCGGAGATCGCCGAACTGCTGGCCGGGGTCGAGCGGGTCCGCCTCGACCTCGACTCGCTCGGCGGCCTGCTGGTCGACCTCGACGTCGACGCGGTGGTGCACCTGGCCCTGGTCTCCGCCCCCGACCCGCAGCAGGGCGGGCGCGCGGCGATGAAGGAACAGAACGTCATCGGCACCATGCAGCTGCTCGCCGCCTGCCAGCGGGCGCCCCGGCTGCGCAAGCTCGTGGTCCGCTCGTCCACCGCGGCGTACGGGGTGTCGTTCCGCGACCCCGCCGTCTTCACCGAGGAGACCGAGCCGCGCGAGGTGCCGCGCGGTGGGTTCGGCCGCGACATCCTCGACATCGAGGGGTACGTCCGGGGCTTCCGCCGCCGGCGCGCCGACGTCACCGCGACCGTGCTGCGCTTCGCGCCGTTCATCGGCTCCACCGCCGACACCACGCTCACCCGGTACTTCTCCCAGCCGGTCGTGCCCACCGTCTTCGGCCGGGACCCGCGGCTCCAGTTCGTCCACTTCGACGACGCCCTGGAGGTGCTGCACCGCTCGGTCGCCGAGGACCACCCGGGGACGTACAACGTGGCCGGGCCGGGGGTGCTCTCCCTGTCCCAGGCGATCCGGCGGGCCGGCCGGGTGGCCGTGCCGGTGCTCGAACCGGGCCTCGCCGGAGTCGCCTCCGTCGCCCGGAACCTGGGCTTCGGCCGGTACGGGTTGGACCAGGTGGACCTCTTCGTGCACGGTCGGGTGGTGGACACCAGCAGACTGGAGCGCGAGTACGGCTTCACGCCCCGCTCGACCGCCGCCGCCTTCGACGACTTCATCCGGGCCCACCACGGCGGAGTGGTGGTGACCCGGGACCAGCTCGCCGCCGCCGAGCAGCTCGTCCTAGAGGGCATCCGGCAGGTCCGGGCCGCCGTGCGGGAGCGCCCGTGAGCGGGGCCGAGGAGCGCGGCGA
>NZ_JBSGJR010000689.1:0-3217 GCF_053605645.1 Micromonospora sp. NPDC003776 | reverse complement strand
GCCAGCGACGCCGAGGACGAGCTGGCCGACAGCGGCGTCAGCTGCGGCGCCGCCGCGGCCCGCTTCACCGCCTCCTCCTGGAGCCCGACCAGCTCGTGCAGGCGCCGGCCGTCGAGCCGGCCATCGGCGATCATGGCCAGCTTGTGCCGCATCTTGGCGACCCGGTCGCGCAGCGCGGCGGTGGCCCGGACCGCGCCGGCCGCCGGGTTGTTCAGCTCGTGGGTGAGCCCGGCCGACAGCGCGCCGAGGGCCAGCAGCCGTTCCCGTTCGCCGACGATGGTCTGCGTGTTGCGCATCCCGATGAAGAGGCCCTCCAGCAGGTGGGTCGCCATCGGGAACCAGCTACGCATCGCGTCGGCGATGATCGCGGCGGGGAGGGCGAAGACCGCGCAGTCGGTGACCGCGAAGAGGCTGAGGGATTTGGTTAAGCATCCTCAGTGATCGTGGTCCGGTCGTGGGTGTCGGTGTCTTCTGGTTTGATGCGGGCGGTGGGGGGTCTGCCACGGCGGTGTGTGCTGTCGTGTGGCGGTCTTGTGCGTGCTGGCGGTTGGTTTGTCTGTGGTGAGGTTGGTGTCGGGTGAGTCGGGCGGTGTCGCTGGCGGAGGGCGAGGCTTCCCGGACCGCGTGTGTCCGGGCTCTTGTGCGCGCTGGTGTGGATGAGAAGTCCGGCGAGGTCCTGTCCCAGGCGGTGTTGGCCGAGCGTGTCGGGTGGTGTGCCGATCTGGTGGCGGGCATGGTTTCCGGGCTGTTGGCGCAGCGGTGGAACGCCGTCGATGTGCAGGTGTTGGCCTCCGGTGTGGACGCGGGTGGGCGGAGGTTGCCGTCGAACGCGTGGATGGCGCTGCGGCGCTTGGCTTGGACCCCGAGCGTGCCGGAGGGGGTGAGGGTTAATGACCGGATCGTGCGGATGGCGCAGGAGCAGGCCGGGCGCGCGCTGCGGTCGGTGCAGTGGCGTGCCGATCTGACCACCGGAGTCCTCGCGTCCTGGCCGGCCGACCCGCGCAAACGCACTCCGCAGGAATGGGATCAGGTGCGGGAGGCGATCCCGGGCGGGAAGGATCTGCCGGCCAACGTCGTCAAAGCGCGCACGCGGCAGGCGGTCAGGTTCCTCAACGTCAACGGCCGCCTGCCGGTGGATGTGTTCGAACTGGAAAACAGTCCGAAGGTCCCGCGGATGCTGCTGCTCGCGGCGTGTGACCGGCAACAGGCCACCATCGAACGCAGCGACACCGACCCGGGCAGGGTGCTGCTGCGCCTGCAGTTGCCCACCCGCCCGGATCCACGCACCTACGGGGACTGGACGTGGGTGGCCTGCCCGATCAGCTTGCCGCCCACGGTCCCTGCGGGCGCGGTGCTGCACCTACCCACCCTGCGCGTGGTCGGCCGGCAGGTGCGCGCCGATTTGGCCTACACGCACGCGGTGCCGAAAGCCCGGCCGACCGGTCACACGGTGGCGCTCGGTGTGGACTGGGGCCTGAACACGCTGCTGAGCGCGGGCGCCCTGCGACGGCACAGCGATGGCCGGATCACCGCGTTGGGGGCTGGCGGTCAGTTCCGGGCCGCGGGAGTCCTTGCTAAGCAGCATCGCCTACGCCGCCACGGTGAGCGGCTGCACGCAAAGGCTGACCAGTACGTGCGGCTGATCGGCGTCGACCCGCGGCACCACCTCGTGGGCAAGCTTGCCGTGCTGCGCGAGGAGATCCGACACGTCTCCAAACGCCGCCAGAACCTGAACGCCGCGCTCGCGTGGGCCGCCGCCCGCTGGACGGTGGACCAGGCGATCGCCGCCGCCGCGACCGTCATCTACGTCGAAGACCTGCGCTCGATGGAAGCCCAGGGCATGGGGATCAGCCTGAACACCCGCCTGTCGCAGCAGGTGCGCGGGCAGATCGTTGACCGGATGCGGCATCTCGCCGCCGAGCACGGTATTGCCGTGGTCGGCGTCCCGGCCCGCGACACCTCCAAGCACTGCCCGCAGTGCCTGACCCCGCTACGGCATCGCAAGGCTCCCGATCAGCCCGCCACTCCGGGTTGGAAATGGGCCGTCTGCCCCCACCAGTCTTGCGGCTGGCAGGGCGACCGCGACCACGGCGCCTGGCGGCGCATCGCCGCCCGCGGCCTCACCCACCAGACCAAGACCGTCACCGACCGCAGTAACGGCGCCATGATGATCCGCTCGGTGGTGGACACGCTTGAAGCCTGCGCGGTCGTCACCAAGACCAGTCGGGGGGATCGGTCGAAGACCGGCCCCACCCGGCACAAGCCACCACGCCCCGCGCCCCGGCGACGCAGGGCACCCTCCCCCACCCGGCCCCACAGCCGGGCGGGCAAGCGTCCGGAGGGACACGCACCAACGGACCGGCCCAGGCTGCCCCGCGCAGCCCACCGGCACCAGGACGTGACCACGATCAGCGCATCCACCGGCCATCGGCCACGCGGAGCCGCCGTGGGCGCAGGATTCCACCTCCACGCCCACGCGACCCCACCCAGGTGGGAAACGATCCCGGAAACACACTCCAACCCAGGATCCCTAAGCTAATCAGAGACGCTGTTCAGGTAGCGCTGCGCGCCCTCGGGCTCGTCGGCGAGCACCCAGCGGAACGGCACCAGGTTGCGGGCCAGGAAGTCGCGGGCCACGAGGGACGGGGCGGACCAGCGGTGCCCGACCACGCGCAGGTCGGTGGCGGGTGTCGCGGCGCTGGCCGTCCACGCCTCCAGCAGCGAATCCAGCACCGGATAGAGCTTCTCCTCCGGCGGGTGCCAGGGCTTGAGCAGGTAGTGGTCGAGGTCGACGACGTTGATCGCGTTGATCGCGGCGTCCGTGTCGGCGTACGCGGTCAGCAGCACCCGCCGGGCGGCGGGGAAGAGGCCCATGGCGGCCTCGAGGAACTCGATGCCGTTCATCTGCGGCATCCGGTAGTCGGCGACCAGCACGGCCACCTGATCGCCGCGCAGCTTCAACTCCCGCAACGCCTCCAGCGCCGCCTCCGGGGAGTCGGCCCGCAACACCCGGTACCGGTCGCCGTACCGGCGGCGGATGTCGCGGGCGACCGCCCGGGAGACGGCCGGGTCGTCGTCGACGGTGAGGATCGCGGGGTTGGGCATGCCGTCTAGCTAGTGAAGCACGGCGGTCGAGCCGGATTCGGGTCCGCGACCGTCGGTCGGCGGGCGCCGGCCGACGCGGGTCAACGGCGTCCCGCGGGGGCCAGCGGCGGGC
>NZ_JBSGJR010000688.1:0-3224 GCF_053605645.1 Micromonospora sp. NPDC003776 | reverse complement strand
GGGCCGGCCCGGATACGCCCACCTCGGCGTCCCGCGCTCCGGTGAGCGCCACGCTGACCGCGCGGGTGAAACGCAGGACGCAGCCGGTCAGGGCGATCTCCAGACCGGCGGCGGTGGCCGGGTTGCCGACGAGCCGGTTGGCCAGGCGCAGCGCGGCCGGGTCGAGCGCGCCGGAGCGCGGGACGCCGAGGTGGGCGTATCCGGGCCGGCCCTGGTCCTGGACGGTGGTGAGGGCACCGGCGCGGAGCACCTCGATCGTGCCGGTCGCGCTCACGCGGTCACCAGCCGGACCCGGGTGCCGGGGCTGAGCCGGGCCGGCGGATCGGCGTGCACGTCGAAGAGGACCAGGTCGGTCCGCCCGACCAGGAGCCAGCCGCCCGGCGAGGCGCTCGGGTAGATGCCGGCGTACGGGCCGGCCAGCGCGACCGACCCGGCCGGCACCCGGGTACGCGGGGTGGCGAGCCGGGGCACGGCCAGCGCGGCCGGCAGCCCGGTCAGGTACGCGAAGCCGGGCGCGAAGCCGCAGAAGGCCACCCGAAACTCGGTACGCCGCAGCCGGTCCACGACGGTGGGCACGTCGACCCCCCAGTGCGTGGCGACGGCGGGCAGGTCCTCCCCGTCGTACACGGTGGGCACCTCGACCTCGGCGGTGGCGGCCGGGTCGGCGTCGCGTCGCGGGGTCCAGCCGGCGATCCGGGCGGCGGCCGCCGCCGGGTCGGGTACGCCGTCGACCAGCACGGTGGCCGCGGCGGGCACGATCTCGGCGGCCGCCAGCTCGCCGGCCTGCCGGCGACGCCAGAGTTCGGCGCGCCAGGCCTGGACCTGGTCGGGGTCGTCGCAGTCGAGCAGCAGGGCGTGGGCGCCGACGGGCCGGATCCGCATCCCGTCATACTGGCGGATGCGCGTGGCGACGGACACTACTTGCAAGTAACCTACGGTGTCGTAACCTATGGGGCGTGACCACCTCCGCACCGCTTCGGCTCAAGCCGGTCGACATCGGTAAACCCCGGATGCGCGGCTGGCTGCACACCTACGCGTTCTTCGTCGCGCTCGTCTGCGGCATCGTGCTCTGCTCGATCGCGGCCGCCCGCCCCGGCTGGGCGCCCCTGGTCAGCTGCCTGATCTACAGCCTGACCGTGTGCGGTCTCTTCGGCACCAGCGCCCTCTACCACCGCCGCGTCTGGTCGGAGCGGGGCTACCAGATCATGCGCCGGATGGACCACTCGATGATCTTCGTGTTCATCGCCGGCACGTACACGCCGTTCTGCGCGCTGCTGCTCAAGCCCCGGCCGGCCGAACTGATGCTCGGCCTGGTCTGGGGCGGCGCGCTGGCCGGGGTGGCGGTCAAGCTGATCTGGCCGCATGCGCCCCGCTGGGTCTCCGCGCCGCTCTACCTCGCGCTCGGCTGGGTCGCGGTGGCGATGCTGCCGCAGATCCTGCACGCCGGCGGGGTCACCGCGCTGGTGCTGCTGAGCGTCGGCGGCGCCATCTACAGCGTCGGCGCCGTCTTTTACGCGCTGCGCAAGCCGAACCCGTGGCCCACCGTCTTCGGCCACCACGAGTTCTTCCACGCCTGCACCCTCGTCGCGGCGATCTGCCACCACGTCGCGATCTACTTCGCGCTCTTCTCCTGACCGGCCCGGGCCGGAACGAGTTCGAGGGCCCCGCGCCGTTGCGGGGCCCTCGACGTCTGCGGGGGATGGATCAGGCCGGGTAACCCGGGCGGCGCACCTCGCGGTACTCCTCGCGCACGACGCGGTCGTCCTGGACCGGCACGGTCGGCTGGGCGACCACCCGCTCACGCACCGGGGCGGCGACCACCGTACGCCGACGGTTGTTCCAGAAGTACATGGTCAGGAGCAGGCCGACGACGCCGACGAGCATGAGCACCCAGCCCACGACATGGACGTCGAGCCATCCCAGGTTGGCGTCGATGGCGAACGCGAAGATCGCGCCCAGCGCGATCAGGAAGATGCTGGCACCAATGCCCATGACGTCGCCTCCTTGGCGTTCTGCTGGCGTTTCCTACCCGCCGCGGCCATGGATGAGGTAGCGGCACCCATCGACTTACCCAGGCGCTCAGATCGCCAATCAGGCAAGCTGTGGGCATGACCGACGGCAGGAACCAGGAGCGGACGCTCGTGCTGCTCCGGCACGCCAAGGCCGAACAGCTCCGGGAGGACGGTCCGGACGGGGAGCGTCCGCTCACCGCCCGTGGGCACGCCGACGCCGCCGCGGCCGGGGCCTGGCTGGCCCGGCACGCCCTCGTCCCCGAGGTGGTGCTCTGCTCCCCCGCGCTGCGCACCCGGCAGACCTGGCACGGGCTGGCGATGGGCATGACCGGATCCCCGCCGGAGGGGGGACCGGCGGGGTCGTCACCGGCGGTGCGCTACGAGCCGACGGCGTACGACGCGCGGCCGGAGGACCTGCTGGAACTGCTCCGGACGGTCGCCCCGGACGCCGGCACGGTGCTGCTGGTGGCCCACAACCCGGGCATCTCGCTGCTGTCGTCGCTGCTGGATCCCCAGCGGGCGGATCCGGACGGGCTGCGGACCACCGACCTGGTGGTGCACCGCCCCACCACCCGGTGGGCGGCGCTGGCCCCCGGCGGCGCCCCGATCACCGCCCGACACACCGCCCGGGGCTGACACCGCCCGGGCGCTGACGGGCAAGGGCCCTCCTGACGCCGCCGGGCTCAGGACGGCGGGGCGGTGGGCGGCGGCGGGTCGGGCGGCGGCGGCATCATCGCCGTCGGGTGGGAGAGCCGGTTCTCCTCCACGATCAGCGTGCGTGCCCGCTTGCGCCGGTCCTGCCAGAACCAGAGGGTGGTGAGCAGGACGGCCAGCCCGGCCAGGATGAAGACCCAGCCGACCGCGCGCAGGTCGATCCACCAGACGTTGGCCCGGATGGCGAAAGTCATGATCGCGCCGAGCGCGATGAGAAAGATGGCGCTGCCAATGCCCATGTGCGCTGCACTCCCCCGTGCGGTGGCCCTTGGGCGTGCTCGGTCGTGGTCCGCGAAGGTTACCCGTCAGGCGGCGGGCCTACCCGGCGGCCCTCGGCGAATCGCCTGACTCGGCCCGCTGTGCGGCAGGTCGTCGTATCGGACCCGCCGGACACCGCGACCTGCGGCGACACGCGCGGGACGCACGGCGTGGGCGGGCGGGACGCCGCCGGAGCGCATGGGGCGGGAGCGGCACGACGGCGGCCGGCGAGCGCTGTGC
>NZ_JBSGJR010000687.1:0-3236 GCF_053605645.1 Micromonospora sp. NPDC003776 | reverse complement strand
TGGGCGCCGGCGGCGGCCACGTCGGCGACCGCGGCCGGGGTGAGCACCGTACCGGCGCCGACCAGGGCGTGGGGCGGCGCGGCGGCCCGGATCGCGGCGATGGCGTCGCACGCGCCGGGGGTGGTCAGCGCCACCTCGACCACCCGTACGCCCGCGCCGAGCAGGGCGGTGCCGGTGGCGACGGCGGCGGCGGTGTCGGTGCCGCGGATGACCGCCAGCAGCCGGGTGGCGGTCAGTTCGGCGGTGAGGTCGAGGGTCATCTGGTCACCATTCCGCATAGGAGCCGTCCCGGTGCCGCCACATCGGGCTGCGCCAGGCGTGGCCGCGCTGGTCGGCGGCACGAACGGCCGGCTCGTCGATCTCGATGCCGAGGCCGGGCCCGGTGAGCCGCTCGACGTATCCGTCCACGAAGGTCAGTGGCTTCTTGTCGAGGCAGTAGTCGAGCACCTCGGCGCCGAGGTTGTAGTGGATGCCGATGCTCTGCTCCTGGATCAGGTAGTTCGGCGTGGCGAAGCCGACCTGGAGGCAGGCCGCGAGGGCGATCGGGCCGAGCGGGCAGTGCGGGGCGAGCTGGACGTCGTACACCTCGGCCAGCGCGGCGATCTTGCGGACCTCGGTGATGCCGCCGGCGTGCGACAGGTCCGGCTGCGCCACCGCGATACCGGCCTGGAAGACCGGCAGGAACTCCTGCCGGCTGTACAGCCGCTCTCCCGTGGACACCGGCGTGGTGGTGGAGCGGACGAAGTCGCCGATCAGGTGGGAGTTCTCCGGGACGACCGGCTCCTCCAGGAAGAACGGCCGGAACGGCTCCAGCAGCGGGGCGACCCGGCGGGCACTGGCCAGGCTGAACCGGCCGTGGAAGTCGATGGCCACGTCCCGATGTTCGCCGAGCACCTCGCGGGCGGCGGCCACCCGGGCCACCACGCCGTCCAGTTCGGCGACCGAGGCGACCGGGCTCATCCGGCCGGAGGCGTTCATCTTGACCGCGGTCAGGCCGGCCTCGACCTGGGCGGCGATGTGGTCGCGGACCTCGCTGGGCTCGTCGCCGCCGACCCAGCCGTACACCCGGATCCGGTCGCGGACCGGGCCGCCGAGCAGCTGGTGCACCGGGGCGCCGTAGTGCTTGCCGGCGATGTCCCAGAGGGCCTGGTCCAGGCCGGCCACGGCGCTGGCCAGGATGGGCCCGCCCCGGTAGAAGGAGCCCTTGGTCATGACCTGCCAGTGGTCCTCGATCCGCAGCGCGTCCCGGCCGATCAGCAGTTCGGCGAGCTGGTCGACGGCGGCGCGGACGGTCTCGGAGCGGCCCTCGCAGGTGGCCTCGCCCCAGCCGACGATGCCGCTCTCGGTCTCCACCCGGACGAAGAGCCAGCGGGGGGCGACGAGGAAGGTCTCGATGCGCGCGATGGTGGTCATTGCTCAGCCCTTCGTCGCGCCGGCGGTGAGGCCGGAGACCACGTACTTCTGCACGAACAGGGCGATCACCATGATCGGCAGGGTGACCACGGTGGCCGCGGCCATCAGGCCGCCCCAGTCGATGCTGGCGTAGCCGACGAAGTCGAAGATCGCCACCGGCAGGGTCTTGGTGTTCGCGCCGGAGAGCA
The DNA here is from genome assembly GCF_053605645.1 of Micromonospora sp. NPDC003776. Lineage (NCBI taxonomy): Bacteria > Bacillati > Actinomycetota > Actinomycetes > Micromonosporales > Micromonosporaceae > Micromonospora > Micromonospora sp. NPDC003776. Next base: position 1,635 of record NZ_JBSGJR010000687.1, on the reverse strand, counting down.
CCAGGGCGAACATGAAGTTGTTCCAGGAGAAGATGAAGGACAGGATCCCAGCGGTCGCGATGCCCGGCACGGAGAGCGGCAGGGTGATCCGGCGGAACGCGCCGACGTGGGTGAGCCCGTCGACCAGCGCCGCCTCCTCCAACTCCTCGGGCAGGCCGTCGAAGAAGCCCATCATGATGTAGACGATCAACGGCAGCGAGACGAACATGTGGCTGAGGATCAGCACGGTGAAGCCGCCGACCATCTGCAGGTTCGAGAAGACGTAGTACCAGGGCACCAGCAGCGAGACGCCGGGGATCACCCGGGCCATGAGTACCACCAGCGCGGACTTCTTCATGTTGAACCGGCTCATCGAGTACGCGGCCGGCACGCCGAGGATCAGCGACAGCACGGTCGCGGCGAACGCAACCCAGAGGCTGTTGCCGATGAACTGGACGTAGTGCGACTGCTTGAGGACGTTGGCGTAGTTCTCCAGGGTGGGCGAGAAGACCAGCGCCTTGCCGGTGTCGTAGATGTCGACGTTGGTCTTGAACGACGCGGCGACCATCCACACCAGCGGGGCGATCAGCGACAGCACCACCACGGCGAGCGCGACCACCCGGAACACCCGGTACGCGGGACCAGACTTCATCGCTTGGCCTCCTTCTTGCGCCGTGCGGTCAGGGCCCACATCGACCCGATGATGATCAGGAAGAACAGGATGAGGACGGTGGAGGAGACGCCGTACTCGTTGTAGTCGAAGCTCAGCCCGTAGGCGTACACGTTCAGGGTCTCCACCTCGTGGAAGGAACCGCCGCCCTTGCCCTTGGTGGCGTAGAGGATGTCGAAGGTCTTCAGCGCGTCGATGCCGCGCAGCAGGATCGCCACGATGACCGTGGGCATCAGCAGCGGCAGGGTGACGTGCCGGAACCGCTGCCAGCTGGTGGCGCCGTCGATCCGGGCCGCCTCCTGGGGCTCCTCGGACAGCGAGGTGAGACCGGCGAGCAGGATCAGCACCACCATCGGGGTCCACTGCCACACGTCGATGAAGATCGTGGTGTACAGGGCGGAGTGCTGGCCGGCGAGCCAGGGCTGCGGGCCGATGCCGAACCAGCCGAGCGCCTGGTTGGCCAGGCCGATGTTCGGGTCGAAGATGAGCCGCCACATCATGCCGACCGCGACCGGGGTGGCGACCAGCGGCATGAGGATGGCGACCCGGACCCACTTCTGGCCCTTGAACGGCCGCCAGAGCAGCAGCGCGACGGCCATCCCGAGGACCACCTCGAAGGCCAGCGCGAGCAGGGTGAAGGTGGCGGTACGGCCGACCGCCGGCCAGAACCGGTCGGTGTCCGACAGCACGTCGAGGTAGTTCCGGAAGCCGATGAACTCGCTCTCGGCGCGGACCGATCCCTCGGCGTCGGTGAGGCTGAGCCAAACGGTCCAGCCCAACGGGATCACGATCAGCGCGGCGACGAACACCATCGCCGGGGCGGCGAAGAGCCACTTGCGGTGGTCGTTGGCCCAGCGCGCCCAGGCGGGCGTGTCGGGCATGACGCCGGCGCCGCCGGGCGCGCGGCGGGGGGAGGTGACGGTTGCCATGAGATCTCCGGGGTGGGCGGACCGACAGGGGTACGCGGGTGGTGGGGGGAGCGCCCC
>NZ_JBSGJR010000686.1:0-3239 GCF_053605645.1 Micromonospora sp. NPDC003776 | reverse complement strand
ATCAATCCACTGCAGGGCGGCTCTCGCGGTGCGTTCGAGCGCCCGGACCGTGGCGGCGTCGCCGGTCCACCGCTCGTACTCGTCGAGCAGGATGACGTAGAGGGGAGTGGCGTCGGCGCTGCCGAAGTACGGCGAATGCGGCTGTTCCTCGAACCCGGTGGTCTCTCCGTAGCGCAGTTCGTGGGCGATCTTCCCCGGCTCCTCCTCGCGGAAGTCGTCCAGGACGACCCCCTGGATCAGAGCAAGCAGGCGTAGCGTCGTCGCCGCCAGGGAGGGCGCGAACGGTAGCGCCTGCAAACTGGTCAGGATGCTGTCCCGACCGAAGATCGCCATGAACCACGGCAGGCCGGCCGCGGGAAGGGCGTGGCCGCTGCCGGTCAACGGCATGAACCGCAGCGCGGCGAGGTCGGCCAGGCTGCGCCGGTAGGTCATCGCCAGCGTGGGGGAGTCGCAGGTGAGGCGGGGTGCCTCCGCCAGCCAGTCGTTCAGGTCCTGCTTCAGTTGCCGCCTGACCCGGCCCGGTCTGCCTAGCAGGCTCTCGCGAAGGTCACGGCCGTCCAGGCCCAGTGCCTGCACGCGCAGTTCGGTGATCCACTGACCGTGCGGTCCGAGCCGCACCTGGTACGACAGGCCGTGCTCGTCGACCTGGGCCGGGACGGTGGACGAGACCAGGGTCTCCCGGCGGAACGTCTCCCGTTCATAGCCGAGGCGCAGGCACCCACCCTCGGTGTGGGTGTAGTACCTCCCGCTCTTGTTCCGCACGTCCTTGATTTCGAAAAGGTCGGCGAAGTCGCTTTCGACGTCGATCCGCACTCGCAGCTCAACCGGCTCCGGTTCGTGATTGATCAGCGTCAGCCGCTCGGTGAAGCTGTCGCCGATGGATCGGTTCCGGATGGCCGACACGCTGACGTCGACGAGCGGAGTGGGCAGGGCTGGGACGACGACGAACCGGTTCTGGAAGTACTCGACCTCCTCGAGCGTGAGCGCGGTGACCCGTTGACCGTTGATGGACAGGATCCACTTCGACAGGAACCGCGTGTCGAACGAGAAGAGACCGCTCGGGATGGCGGGGGAGGCGTCGATGTCGCCGCTCTCCTCGCTGACCACGAACGTGTTGCCGTCCAGCAGTCGGACAAGGCCGTCACTCATGCCGCACGTCTCCGGTCACGGGCGAAATCCCGAGGGCGATGGGCTCCGGCCCGCCCCGGCATGACCCGCTGGAAAAGGCGTGCCAGCCGGACGTCACCTTCGGTGCGCAGTTCGTTGCGCACCCACGCCGAGTAGATCTGCGACGTGCCGGCGATGATTCGGTCGAAGGTCGCTCGGCGGCCGTGGACGACGCAGTCGGCCTCGCCCCCGTCTCGCGACACCCGGACGTCGCCCCGCTCCATCACCACCAACCAGCGGTCGACGCCCTGCTCGTGGGTGAGGTCGAACCGTATCGTCCCGGTGGCCTCCGCCAGGAGGGCCTCGTGCCCGCGGCGGCCGAGCGCTTCGAAGAAGCTCGTGGTGGGATCCGACATGAGCCTCCCCTCCGATGGTCCCGAGAATTCACCCTGACCGGAAGCGGGATGCCCTCGCATCACCCGGTCCGGGTGAATTCCCCGGTTGCCGCGGCCGCCGTCCAGGTTCACCCGTTCCGGGTGAGGCCGGCACACCCTGAACCGGGTCACGCTGCCTGTCGAGGATTTCTACGGGGGTGGTGCCATGTCGGACGCGACCAGGAAGTTCTTCGACGCGCTCGAACGTCACGGCCACGAACGCCTGCTGAAGAAGACGAACGGCACCATACGCTTCGACCTCGAGCGTGACCACGAGGTCGACCACTGGTTCGTGGAGATCCGCTCCGGCGCCGTCCGGGTTTCCCAGCAGAACAGCGCCGCCGACACGGTCGTCCGCTCCGACAACGCCTTCTTCGACCGGATGGCCCGCGGGGAAGCCAAACCGCTCCCGGCGTGGCTGCGCAACGACATCATGTTCGAAGGGCAGTTCCGGCTCATCATCCTGCTGGAGCGGCTTTTCGCGCCGCCGCCCGGTGCACGTCACCCGCGGCTCGCCGCCCGGGACCGCCGGAGGCAGGGATGAAAAGCGACCTCGTGCGAATCCTGGACGGCAACATCTTCGTGCTGAGCGGCGGCAGTGGCGACATAGAGACGGAGATCGGCCCCTGCGGGTTCTTCTCCTTCGACACCCGGTTCCTTTCGCTGTGGCGGCTGACCATCAACGGCGAACGGGTGAGCGCGCTGGCGGTGGACGACCCGTCGTACTTCGAGGTGCGGTTCTTCCTGGTGCCGGGGGCTCCAACGCACTACGTGGACGCCAAGGCGTCGGTGATCCGGGAACGGTCGGTGGCCGGCAGCTTCGAGGAGCGGTTGACGGTGCTCAACCATTCCGGGGAACCGGCCGAGTTCACCGTCCGCCTGGACGCGGACGGTGACTTCAGCCCGCTGGCCGTGGTCCTCGGACAGGAACATACGGGAGTCGGCCGGCTGTACCGGCACGTCGAGGACGGGCGCCTGCACATCGGCTACGTGCGGGAGAAGTTCCGGCGGGAGACGGTGATCTCCACGACCGAACCGGCACAGGTCGACGAGCAGGGGCTGACCTACCGCATCCGGGTCGAACCGCACGGGCGGTGGAGCACCACGCTGCATGTCCGGGGGCTGGTGCTGCGCCCCGACGGTCAGGACGTTCGCGACCACGTGTATCCCGGCCGCGTCCCGCGCGACCCGATGCGGCTCAACGACGACCTTCGGCGGTGGCTCGGCAAGGCTCCGAGGCTGAGCTGCGACTGGAGGCTGGTGGAGCAGGCCTACGAGCGTAGCCTGGTCGATCTTGCCGCGCTCCGGTTCTCGCCGCTGGCGCTACCGTCCGAGCCGCTGCCCGCGGCGGGCCTGCCGTGGGCCGCTACCCTCACCGGCCGCGAGCCCATCCTCACCAGCCTGCAGGTGCTGCCGTTCACGCCGGAACTGGCCGTCCACACCCTGCGAATGCTCGGCACCGACCAGGGCACCGTGCTTGACGACGAACTCGACGAGGAGCCGGGCAAGATCCTGCGCGAGTTCCGCTACGGCGAGCTGACCGCGTTCGAAGAGTGCCCGCAGGCGCCGTACTACGGCGCCGCCGACGTCACCCCGCTGTACGTGATCCTGCTCGACGAGTACGAGCGGTGGACCGGGGATGCCGCGACGGTGCGCGAGTTCGAGGACGAGGCGCGTGCGGCCCTGCACTGGATTGAC
>NZ_JBSGJR010000685.1:0-3249 GCF_053605645.1 Micromonospora sp. NPDC003776 | reverse complement strand
GCCCCGGCTCCACCCAGCGGGTGTCCGAGCTCGACGGCGCGCAGGTGGAGCTGGTCCGCCGGGCGCTGCCCTGGCCGAGCGACCCCCGGCTGCGGGTCCGGGTGGCGGACGCCCGGGCCACCCTGACGTCCAGCCGGGACGCCGGCTACGACGTGGTGGTGTCCGACGTGTTCGCGGGCGCGCGCACCCCCGCCCACCTGACCTCGGTGGAGTACGCGGCCGAGGTGGCCCGGGTGCTCCGGCCCGACGGTTTCCACCTGGCCAACATCGCCGACGGTCCGCCGCTGCGGCACGCTCGGGCCCAGGTCGCCACGGTGCGTACGGTGCTGCCCCGGGCCTGCCTGGTGGGAGACGCGGCGGTGCTGCGCGGCCGGCGCTACGGCAACCTGGTGCTGGTCGCGTCCCGGGTCGAGCCGCCGGTGCCGGAGCTGACCCGGCGGGCCGCCGGTGACTGGTTCCCCGGCCGGGTGCTGGCCGGCGTCGAGCTGGACCGGTTCGCCGGAGGCGCTCCGGTGGTCCACGACGCGGACGCCACCGACTCCACCCCGCCGCCGCCCGGAATTTTTTCCGTCCGTCGTTGATCCGCTCGGCGGACCGCTCCGTATCACCGGGCGGCCCCGCCCGTGGGGGGCCGGCTGATGTCATCGGACACCCGGAGGTCTGCATGCATGCGGTGGCGGCCGGCTGGCACGGCGAGGTGAGGCCCGAGTGGATGTTCGCCCGGGCGCAACCCCAGCCGCGCGCGTCGAGGTCCGGCCGCGGGGTCGACGCCCGGCCCGGGGATCGCCAGAATGACCCGGTGACGCCGCGACCGGCGCCCGGGCGGCACGCGGCGTCCACCGAGGCCAGTCACTCCGACCAGCTGATCCGGCTGCTCTATGCGGAGCACGCGGGGCCGCTGCTGATGTTCGTGATGCGGCTGACCGGCGGCGACCGGCAGCGCGCCGAGGACATCGTGCAGGAGACGCTGCTGCGGGCCTGGCGCAACGCGCACCGGCTGGGCACCCAGGGCCAGGGCTCGCTGCGGCCGTGGCTGGTCACGGTGGCCCGGCGGATCGCGATCGACGAGCACCGCAGCGAGCAGGCCCGCCCGGCGGAGACGTACGACCGGGACCTGACCGCGTTCGCCGAGGCGGACAGCACCGACCGGGTGCTGCGCACGATGACCGTGGCCGACGCGCTGCGTACGCTGAGCCAGTCGCACCGGGAGATCCTGGTGGCGACGTACTTCCGGGGGCGTACCGTGCCCGAGGCCGCCGAGGAGCTGGGCCTGCCGCTCGGCACCGCGAAGTCGCGCGTCTACTACGCGCTGCGCGCGCTGCGCACGGCTCTGCAGGAGAGGGGGGTGACGGAGTGAGCCGGGCAGACCACATGGACGTCGCGGCGTACGCGCTCGGCGTGCTGGATCCGCAGGACGCGGAGCGGTTCGAGGAGCACCTCGCCACCTGCTGGGCGTGCGCCGCGGAGCTGGAGACCATGGTCCCCGTGGTGGGGCTGCTCTCCGGCATCGACGGCGAGACGATGACGGCGCTGGAGCAGACCCACACGGATCCCGCGCTGCTGGACCGGACGCTGATCGCGGTCCGCCGGGACCGGCGGCGGACCCGGCTGCGGCAGATCTTCGCCACCGCGGCGGCCGTGGTCGCCTTCGGCGCGTTGAGCGGGGTCGGCTTCGCCACGGTGTTCCACGACGACCGGCAGTTCCAGCAGGCCGACCCGGCGCCGACCGTGCCCACCGTGGCGGTGGAGCCGACGCCGACGGCGTCCGGGCCGGGGATCGGCGATCCCACCGGCCTCGACGGCGAGCAGCACGACGCCACGGACCCGGGCACCGGCGTGAACACCACGATGTTTCTGGTCACCAAGGAGTACGGCACCGAAATCAACGTGCGGCTCACCAAGCTGCCCGGCCCGCGTACCTGCCGGCTGCTGGTGGTCCGGAAGAACAACACCAGCGAGGTGGTCTCCACCTGGTCGGTCCCGGGCGGGGGGTACGGGACGAGCACCAACCAGCTCCCCCTGGAGCTGACCGCGTCCACCGCCGCCAATCGGGACGACATCGCCAAGATCCAGGTGCAGTCGGTCGACGCGAACGGCATCGCCACCCCGCTGGTGACGGTGGCCGACCTCTGATCGGCGGGCACTCCGACGCCGGGCAGCGACACCGCCGGGCGCCGTTCCGGCATGCCCCGGGGTCGGATCGGCCCCACCTGCTCCGCACGCGCCCGCGGCCGGAAAGGTTCAACCAGCCAAGCGTGAAATGCACCACCCTTACCTCTTCAACCTTGACAGCACGGCGGCCGTACTACTCGGCGACCTACCACGATTGAGGAGGGCACGTGGCACACCTGAAGCGGACGACCGTCATCGTCGCGAGCGCGATGGTCGCACTAACGGCCTGCGCGCCCGCGGGCTACGACGGGGCGAACTCGAGCGCGGCCGAGCCGGTCGCCGTCGCCGCGGCCGAGCCCACCGCGACGGCCGAACCGGAAGCCGCCGCGACCGCGGACGCCCCCAGCACCGACCGGGGCGCTCCCCCGGCCGACGTGCAGCTCACCGACCAGCTGATCGGCAAGAAGGTCCCGCGGATGGGCAACGTCGTCACCGACCAGGACGGCTGGGTCCTCTACCGCTTCGACAAGGACTCGGCCGACCCGCCGCAGTCCAACTGCGTGGACAAGTGCGCCCAGGTCTGGCCGCCCGCGCTGACCGACGGGAACGCGCAGCTGCGGGGCATCTCCGACGACAAGGTCGGCACGGTCACCCGCCAGGACGGCACCCGGCAGCTCACCATCGCGGGCTGGCCGGTCTACCGCTACATCGGTGACAAGAAGCCCGGCCAGTGGAAGGGCCAGGGGGTCGGCGGCACCTGGTGGGTGATCGACCAGAACGGCAGGAAGAACCTGACCTGCGTGCCCACCGGCACCCCGAAGCCGGTCGCCCCGCCGGCCGCGGGTGACTCGGGCGGCGCGAACGGCGGCGGCTACTCGTACTGACGCCGCGCGGACACGGTGGCCGGTCGCAGCCGGGGAGGGCGCGGCCGGCCACCGTCGTGGACCCGGACGCGGCGCACCGGCAGCGCCGCGTCCGGCCCGGCCCCGACACGTGGCAGAGTGTCCGGGTGACCTCTCCCGCCGCCCACCGGACGCTGCGGCCGCCGGCCGGCTACCGGCTGGCCGCGTCGGTGCGCGGGCTCACCTTCAGCCCCTACGACCCCTGCGCGCGGATCGCCGCCGGCACCTTCTGGTG
>NZ_JBSGJR010000684.1:0-3255 GCF_053605645.1 Micromonospora sp. NPDC003776 | reverse complement strand
GAGAAGGTTGTTGAAGGCCTGACCGAGCGTGGCGCCGACCGGATTGACAGGGGCGAAGCGACGCTCGAAGGAGAACAGCGTCCGCTCGTGACGGGCGGGGCCGGGTCTCGGCCGGGGCCGCCGCGACCTGCTCCACCGGGTCCGGCTCGACCCAGTAACGGCGGCGCTCGAACGGGTACGCGGGCAGCGGCACCCGGCGCGCGTCCGGGTCGGCGGCCGGGCGCACCGCCACGCCCGCGCACCACAGCGCGCCGGCACTGCCCAGCAGGGTGGCCAGGTCGCCGGTGGACTCGCCCGGCCCGGGCAGGCTGCCCAGCGGGGTGAGCTTGCGCTGCGCCTCGGACGCCTTGGCCACCTGCATCCGGGCCAGGTTGGCCAGCTGCTTGCCCGGCCCGCACTCGAGCAGCGCCCAGGTGCCCTCGGCGAGCAGGGTGGCGACGCAGGCGCCGAAGCGGACCGGCTGGCGCAGGTGCGCGGCCCAGTACGCCGGGTCGGTGGCCTGCGCCGCGGTGATCCAGGTGCCGGTCACGTTGGACAGGAACGGCACGGCCGGCGCGCGCAGCGGGACGCCGGCCATCAGCGCGGTGAACTCGGCGAGGATCGGCTCCATCATCGGCGAGTGGAACGCGTGCGAGGTGCGCAGCTTCTTGCACTTGCCCTTGAAGGTGGCGGCGAACTCCTCGATCAGCGCGCTCTCGCCGGCCACCACGCAGGTGCCGGGGCCGTTGACGGTGGCCACGGAGAGCCCCTCGGGCAGCCGCTCCGCCACCACCGACTCGTCCAGCGACACGGCGAGCATCGCGCCGGCCGGCAGGGAGTGCATGAGCCGGCCCCGGGCGGCCACCACCCGCAGCGCGTCCGGCAGGCTGAGCACGCCGGCCACGGTCGCGGCGACGTACTCGCCGATGGAGTGGCCGATCATCGCGGCCGGGGTCACGCCGGCCCGCTGCCACCCGGTGGCGAGGGCGTACTCGATGGTGAACAGGGCGGGCTGGGTGTAGCGGGTCTCGGTGAGCTTCTCCCCCGCCTCCGGGTCGCGGCCGAGGATCAGGTCGCGGATGTCCAGCCCCAGCTCCGGGCGGAGCAGCTCGGCGCACTCGTCCACGGTGGCGGCGAAGCCCTGGTCCTCGGCGTAGAGCTCGGCGCCCATGCCGGCGTACTGGGAGCCCTGCCCGGAGAACAGGAACGCCACGCTCGGGGCGGGACCGTCGGCCTGCCCGCGGTGTCCGCGGCGCGGATCACGGAGCACCGCGACCGCCGTCGCCGGATCCGTGGCGACCACGGCGGCACGGTGCGGGTACTCCTGGCGGCCGACCCGCAGCGTGTGCGCGACGTCGGCGAGCAGTCCCGGGCCGCCCTCGGTGGCGCTCTCCAGGTGGTCGGCGAGGCGTCGCACCGCGGCGTCCAGGGCGGTCGGGGTCTTCGCCGACACCTGGAGCAGGTGCGCCGGGCGGACCCGCCGCTCGCCCCGGTACGCCGCCGGCGCCTCCTCCAGCACCACGTGGGCGTTGGTGCCGCCGATGCCGAAGGAGCTGACCCCGGCCCGGCGCGGGCCGCCGTCGGTGTCCCACTTGGTCAGCGTGTTCGTCACGTAGAACGGGGTGTCGGCGAAGTCGATGGCCGGGTTCGGGGCCTCGTAGTTGATGGTCGGCGGGATCAGGCCGTGCTCCATGGCGAGCACCGTCTTGATCACGCTGACGATGCCGGAGGGCTGGCTGAGGTGGCCGATGTTGGATTTCACCGAGCCGATCCCGCACCAGCCCCGGTCGTCGGTGTTCGCGGTGTACACGGCGGAGAGCGCAGCCACCTCGATCGGGTCGCCGAGCGCGGTGCCGGTCCCGTGCGCCTCGACGTAGCTGATGCTGCGCGGGTCGATCCCGGCCATGCCGACCGCCTGGGCGACCGCCGCCATCTGGCCGTCGATGCTCGGCGCGGTGAAGCCGACCTTGCCGGCGCCGTCGTTGTTGATGGCGTTGCCGAGCACCACCGCGCGGATCGTGTCGCCGTCGGCGACCGCGTCGGAGAGCCGCTTGAGCAGGGTCACGCCGACGCCGCTGCCCCAGACCGTGCCGTTCGCCCCGGCGTCGAACGGGCGGCACCGGCCGTCCGGGGAGGTGAAGCCCTCCATGCCGAGGTAGCCCACGTGCGGCAGCTCGACGTTGACGCCACCGGCCAGGGCCATGTCGCACTCGCCGTTGCGCAGCGCCTCGCAGGCCAGGTGGAACGCCACCAGCGAGGTGGAGCAGGCGGTGTGCACGGTGAGGCTCGGCCCGCGCAGGTCCAGCCGGTACGACACGTTGGTGGCGACGTAGTTCGGCGAGTTGCTCGTGGCCAGGGAGACCGCGCCGTGCGGGCTGCCACCGACCCGCTTGTTGCGCAGCACGAACTTGTGCAGGTAGGTGTTGCCGCCGGTGCCGGCGTACACGCCGATCGCGCCGTCGTACCGGCCGGGGTCGTAGCCGCCGTCCTGCAGCGCGACGTAGCAGGACTCCAGGAAGAGCCGGTGCTGCGGGTCGGTCATCTCCGCCTCGCGGGCGGTCATCCCGAACAGGCCGGCGTCGAACTCGTCGTAGCCGTCGATCAGCGGGGCCCGGTTGACCCAGCCCGGGTCGTCCACCTCGTCCGGGCCGGCGCCCCGGGCGAGCTGCTCCTCCCGGGTCAGCTCGGTCGACGACTCGACGCCGTCGACCAGGTTGCGCCAGAACTCGCTGACGTCGTTGGCCCCGGGAACCCGGGCGGCGAGCCCGACGATCGCGATCGGTTCGATCTCGTCGTCGGTGGCGGGGATGTCGTTCTGCATCGCGGTTGTCCTTACCTGAGGCGGGGAGGGATGCCGGTCACGGTTGCTGCGGGCGTCGGGGTGGAACCCGGCGGGCCCGGCCGCGCCGGGCGGCGGCGCGCAGCGCGGCGCGCGCCAGTTCCGGCCGGTCGGCGAGCCCGTCGAGACTGGCCGCGAGGGCCTGTACGGTCGGGTGGCGGAACAGGTCGAGCATGGTGATCGAGCGGCCGGTGGCCTCGGTGAGCCGGGCGTGCACGGCGGCCAGGGCCATCGAGTGGCCGCCGATGTCGAAGAAGTTGTCCGTGAGCCCGACCCGGTCCCGGCCGAGCACCTCCCGCCAGATCCCGGCGATCAGCTCCTCGGTGCCGGTGAGCGTGCCGGGCCCGGCGGGCAGCAGTAAATGTCCAGGCTGTTGCTGCTGATCATCGAGAGGTAGAGGCATGGCCAAGCTGATCTACGTGACGAATGTGTCGCTT
>NZ_JBSGJR010000683.1:0-3282 GCF_053605645.1 Micromonospora sp. NPDC003776 | reverse complement strand
GGCCGCGCCGCCGCCGAGCAGCAGCACTACGCGGCCCGGTCCGGCGGGACGGTCGGCGCCTGCTACGCCGGCGGGCTGGTCCAGGTGCCGTGGCGTACCGAGGTGGTGGTGATCGGCGCCAGCGACCCGTTCCGCAACGACCGGATCGACGAGTGGGGCAACCGGGCGCTGGCCACCGGCCTGCTCGGCGGTCCCCGCCCGCTGGTCTGGCTCGACCTGCCCGGCCCGGCCCCGGCACCGACCGGTCCGAGCTGGTCACCCGTTCCGGGCGGCGGCCACGGCGACGGATCCGGGAACGGATCCGGGAACGGATCCGGGAACGGATCCGGCGACGACGGCCGCTCCGACGACCGGAGCGACAGCGGCGGACCCTGGGACAACCCGCTCTGGGACGCCTTCCCGGCCTGGTTCTGGGCCCTGCTGCTCCAGCTCGCGCTGGCCGGCCTGCTGGTGGTGCTCTGGCGGGCCCGCCGGCTCGGCCCGCCGGTCCCGGAGCCGTTGCCGGTGACCGTCCCCTCGGCCGAGACGGTGCTCGGCCGCGCCCGGCTCTACCGGCGGGCCCGGGCGCGAGGGCCGGCCGCCGACACCCTGCGCGCCGCCACGCTGGCCCGCCTGCTGCCCCGGATCGGCCTGCCGGCCGACACCCCGCCCGCCGACGTGGCGGCGCGGGTCGCCGCCCACACCGGCCGCGACCCCGAACAGGTCACGGAACTGCTGCACGGCGCCGAGCCGACCACCGACCAGGAGCTGCTGGCGCTGGCCCGCGACCTGGACGCCCTGACCCGTACCGTCATCCACCCGACCGAAGGAGACACCCGGTGACCGGACCCGTCATCGCGCCGGCCGTCGCGCAGCCCGACGCCCGTGCCGCCCTGCACCGGCTGCGGGCCGAGGTGGCCAAGGCCGTCGTCGGGCAGGACGCCGTGGTCACCGGGCTGGTGCTCGCCCTGCTCTGCCGCGGGCACGTGCTGCTGGAGGGCGTACCCGGGGTGGCCAAGACCCTGCTCATCCGGACCGTGGCCACCGCGCTCGACCTGGACTCCAAGCGGGTGCAGTTCACCCCGGACCTGATGCCCGGCGACGTCACCGGTTCGCTGATCTTCGACCCGCACACCGCGGCGTTCACCTTCCGGGAGGGGCCGGTCTTCACCAACCTGCTCCTCGCCGACGAGATCAACCGCACCCCGCCGAAGACCCAGTCGGCGCTGCTGGAGGTGATGGAGGAGCGGCAGGTGTCCGTCGAGGGCGAGCGCCGGCCGCTGCCCGAGCCGTTCATCGTGGCCGCCACCCAGAACCCGATCGAGTACGAGGGCACCTACCCGCTGCCGGAGGCGCAGCTCGACCGGTTCCTGCTCAAGCTGACCGTGCCGCTGCCCAGCCGGGACGAGGAGCTGGGTGTGCTCCGCGCCCACCACGCCGGTTTCGACCCGCGCGACCTGCGGGCGGTCGGCGTACGCCCGGTCGCCACCGCGGCCGACCTGGCCGCCGCCCGGGAGGCCGTCCGCGGGGTGCACGTGGCCGAGCCCGTCCTCGGCTACATCGTGGACCTGTGCCGGGCCACCCGGGTCGCCCCCGCACTGGAGCTGGGCGCCTCGCCCCGCGGCGCCACCGCCGTACTCGCCACCGCCAAGGCGTGGTCCTGGCTGGCCGGCCGCGACCACGTCACCCCGGATGATGTGAAGGCGGTGGCCCGGCCCACGCTGCGGCACCGGCTGCGGCTGCGTCCGGAGGTGGAACTGGAGGGAGTGACCGTCGACGCGGTGCTGGACGCGGTGCTGGCCACCGTGCCGACCCCACGATGACCTGGCGGGCGGCGCTGCTGCTGGGCGCCGGTGCGGCCACCCTGCCGGTCTGGCCGGCGCCGTACCTCGGCGTCGCCGTGATGACCGGCCTGGTGCTGCTGCTCGTCGCGCTCGACTGGGCCCTCGCGGCGCCGCTGCACGCACTCACCGCCAGCCGCACCGGCGACCGGGCGGTCCGGCTGGGCGGCACCGCCACCGTCACCCTGCACCTGGCCAACGCCTCCGACCGGGTGCTGCGCGCGCAGGTACGCGACGCGTGGGTGCCCTCGGCGGGCGCACGGCCCGACGTGCCGGCCGGACGGGCGCTCACTGTGGAACCGGGTGGCATGGCGACGCTGCCGGTCCGGCTCACCCCGACCCGGCGGGGCGACCGGCCGGCGGGCGAGCTGACCGTACGCTCCCTCGGGCCGCTGCGGCTGGCCTTCCGGCAGCGCGCCGGCCGGCCCGCCACCCCACCGTGGACCCTGCGCGTGCTGCCCCGCTTCGACTCCCGCCGGCACCTGCCGGAGAAGCTGGCCCGGCTACGGATCATCGACGGGGTGCAGGTGACCCGGGGACGCGGCCAGGGCACCGAGTTCGACACCCTGCGCGAGTACGTGGTCGGTGACGACGTGCGCTCGATCGACTGGCGGGCCAGCGCGCGCCGCTCCGACGTGCTGGTGCGTACCTGGCGGCCGGAGCGGGACCGGCGGCTGGTCTGCGTGCTGGACACCGGCCGCACCTCGGCGGTACGGGTCGGCGACGAGCCCCGGCTGGACACCGCGATCGACGCGGCGCTGCTGCTCACCGCGCTGGCCGCCCGCGCCGGCGACAGGGTCGACCTGTTCGCCGCCGACGCCACCCTGCGGGCCACGGTGACCGGCAGCGGCCGGCCCGCCCTGCTCGCCCGGCTGGTGGACGCGGTCGCCCCGCTGCAGCCGGCGCTCGTCGAGACCGACTTCGAGCTGATCGCCGGGGAGGTGCTACGCCGGGAGCGGCGGCGCAGCCTGGTGGTGCTCTTCACCGCCCTGGAGGCGGGCGCGCTCGGCGAAGGGCTGCTGCCGGTGCTGCCCCGGCTGGCCGCCCGGCACCGGGTGGTGATCGCCGCGACCCACGACCCGGTGCTGGCCGGGCTCACCGCCGCACCGCCGGCCCGCCTCGACGACGCCTACGCCGCCACGGCAGCGTGGCGGGCCCTCGCGGAACGGGACCGGGTCCGGGCGGCCCTGTCCCGGCACGGCGTGACCGTGGTCGACGCCCCCGCCGACCGCCTCGCCCCCGCCATCGCCGACACCTACCTCCGCCTGAAGTCCCTCGGCCAACTCTGACCCGTTACCTGTCAGTGCGCTTTAGCGACTGATCGGCATGTCCCGCCTTGCGGTGGGACGGTCCCGGTCTTACCCGCCTGGGCGGGGCCGGGTTGACGTTTCATGGCCACCGGCCCGCCGGGGCGGGTCTTATGGTCGGCTCCACGTCCTGCCACCGGGCCACTCCCGGCGGT
>NZ_JBSGJR010000682.1:0-3284 GCF_053605645.1 Micromonospora sp. NPDC003776 | reverse complement strand
CAGCGGCTCGTCGACCAGCACCGCGACAGGATCACCGGGCCGGGGCCGGGCGGCCTCGTCCAGCCCGGTCAGCTCCAGCGTGTCGTGGTGGGTCGGCGGTCACGCCGCTCCTCCCTCGGGGAGCAGGCCGGCGCGGCGCAGCCGGCGGCCGGCGGCGTCGGCGTTGCGGCGTAACCGGGCGGCCTCGTCGGCGAGGCGGGTCGCGCCGAGCGCGGTGAGCCGGTAGTAGCGGCGCAGCCGGGACTGCACCACCTCCTCGCGGTCGACCTCGATGAGGCCGTCGGCGCGCAGCCGGTCGAGGACGGCGTAGAGGGTGCCGGCCCGCAGCCGGACCCGCCCGTCGGAGATGCGCAGCACGTCCTCGATGACGGCGTACCCGTGCTGGGGTGTCTCGGCCAGCGCGGTGAGGACCAGGAACGTCGGTTCCCGCAGCGGAGTGTCACTCATGCCCGGCAGAATATACCGACAGCCGGTATATGCGGGCCCCGGGGTCAGCGCTCGGGGCGGTGCCCGTCCCCCTCGGCGGCCGCCGCCACGCTCTCGGTGACCGGGCCGAGCACCGGGCCGACCGGGGTGGCCTGCTCCTTCGGCCCCGGCCCGCCGGGGGCGGCCGGCTGCCGCGCGGCGCCCTCGCTGAGGGCGTTGAAGAACTTCAGCAGCTCGACCGGGAAGGGCATGACCAGGGTGCTGTTCTTCTCCGCGGCCACGTCCACCACCGTCTGGAGCAACCGCAGCTGGTACGCGCCGGGCGTGTTCGCCATCGCCCGGGACGCGTCGGCGAGCCGCCGGGACGCCTGGAACTCGCCGTCGGCGGCGATCACCCGGGCCCGCCGCTCCCGCTCGGCCTCGGCCTGGCGGGACATCGACCGCTTCATGCCCTCGGGCAGCGCCACGTCCTTCACCTCGACCCGCTCGATGAGCAGGCCCCACGGCTTCTCCGTGGGCGCGTCGATCACCGACTTCAGCTCGGAGTTGATGCGGTCCCGGTCCCGCAGCAGGGTGTCGAGGTCGGCCTTGCCGATCACCGAGCGCAGCGCGGTCTGCGCCACCTGGAGGACGGCCGACGGGTAGTCGCGGACGTTGACCAGGGCCTTCACCGGGTCCACCACCCGGTAGTAGACGACCGCGTCCACGGTGAGGGTGACGTTGTCCCGGGTGATCACGCCCTGCGCGGGCACGCCGATCACGGTGGTCTGCATGCTCACCCGGACCATCCGGTCGGCGACCGGGATGATCAGGTGGAAGCCGGGCTGCCGGA
Organism: Micromonospora sp. NPDC003776; assembly: GCF_053605645.1. Classification (NCBI taxonomy): domain Bacteria; kingdom Bacillati; phylum Actinomycetota; class Actinomycetes; order Micromonosporales; family Micromonosporaceae; genus Micromonospora; species Micromonospora sp. NPDC003776. The sequence continues at coordinate 2,026 of NZ_JBSGJR010000682.1, read as the reverse complement.
TGCGCTCCAGCACCCGACCGAACCGGAACACCACGCCCCGCTGGTACTGCTGCACCAGCCGGACGCTCAACGACAGCACGAGCGCCACGAGCACGACGATGATGACCAGCGCGATGACGGCGGCGACTGCCATGGTCCCCCTCGATCCCGGAGGCACCCGCCTCCCGGCGCCGCGCCTACCCACTGCGGCCCGTTTCACGCCTGCGCGCCACCCACCGGGCCGGCTGCGATGATGGTCGGCATGCCACCACCCGCCGCCGAGTCCGACCGCGCCGTCGAGGCACTGATGGCCGCCAGCCGGGCCTTCGTCGGGCTGGCCGCCCGATCCCTCGCCGACCTCGACGCCGACGTGACCCTGCCCCAGTTCAGGGCGCTGGTCGTGCTCGCCACCCGGGGCCCGCAGCGCGCGGCGGACATCTCGACGGAGCTGCAGGTGGCCCCGTCGACCGGGACCCGGATGTGCGACCGGCTGCTCCGCAAGGGCCTGATCCGCCGCAGCCGGTCCACCGCCGACCGGCGGGTGGTCCGGCTCCGCCTCACCCCGACCGGGCAGCGGCTGGTGGCGGAGGTGATCCGGCGCCGCCGGGAGGAGCTGTCCCGGATCGTGGCGGCCACGGCCGGCCACTGGCGGCCCGCGGTGACCGAGGCGCTGGAGGCGTTCGCCGCCGCCGCGGGCGAGGTGCCCGAGCAGGAGTGGTGGCTCGGCTTCGCCGCGCGGGCCGAGGAGGCGACCGCCGACGCCTGACCCGATGGCCTGGCACACTCGGTTGCACAGTGCAATGATTGGTTTGTGCGCGAGCCCGCCTGACGGCGCTGCCGACCAGCGCCGCCCCATCATGAGGGAGGCAGTCATGGAACGCGACGGACGCCACGAGGTCGCCCGGATCGACGACACGGTCACCACCACCAACCTGCACGAGCGCGCGGAACGGGTCGCCGTGCCCGACTTCGACTACCTGGCCCAGACGATCGAGGGCATCGCCGAGGGGCTGGCCCACCCGCGCCGCGACCCGGCCGACGGCTGACGGCGCGATCGACCTGAGGTGGATGCCGGCCTGGCGGCGCCTTGACGCGTCCTCAATCCTCGGACCGGCCGGCACCTGGGCCGCCGTCCGGCACCAGTCGCCCGGAATGCAGGTGCAACACGCGGTCGGCCACCTCGATCAAGCGGATGTCGTGGGTGGCCACCAGCACACTCGTGCCCCGCCGGGCCGCCTCCTGTAGCGCCGCGACGACCTGCTCGACGTGCCCGTCGTCCTGGTGGGCGGTCGGTTCGTCGAGCACCGCGACCTCGGGGGCGAGCACGAGCGCCCGGGCCAGGGCGACGCGTTGCTGCTCGCCGAGCGACGTCTCCCGCGCGGGTCGCCCGGCGATGCGGTCGAGGTCCATCCGGGCGAGCAGGTCGGAATCGGGCGCGGTTCCCCGTAGCAGTGCCGGCAGGTGGACGTTTTCGGCGACGGTCAGCTCGCCGACCAGGGCCAGCCGCTGGGGCACGAGCGACAGCTCGGCCCAGTCCCGCACGGCCGTCGCCGGCTCACCCTTGATCAGTACCTGACCCGTACTGGGGGCCGTCACGCCCGCCACCAGATGGCAGAGCGTCGACTTGCCCGACCCGGACCGGCCGGCGAGTGCCACGAGCACCCCGCCGCCGATCTCCACGGTGACCTCGTGCAGCACGGTGGCGGCCGCCGGGCCCCGGCCGTGGGTGTGGGTGACCGCCCGGACGTCGACGAGCGCGGGGCTACTCATCGGTTCCTCCCCCGGACCTCGGACCCTGCCGGAGGCACCAGACGCACGTGGTCGGCGTGCACCTCGACCAGCGCGCGGCCGTCCGGAAACAGGGCCAGCGCCGGTTCCGGAAGCTGAACCCGCCCGAACCCGTCGATGGTGGCGGTCCGGTCCGCCACCCCGTGCTGCTCGGTCGACAGCACGCCGTGCCGCAGGTGCAGCACGGCGTCCGCGTCGGCGACCGCCCGCGCGTCGTGGGTGGCGAGCACCACGGCCGTGCCCTGCTGGGCGCAGCGCC
>NZ_JBSGJR010000681.1:0-3291 GCF_053605645.1 Micromonospora sp. NPDC003776 | reverse complement strand
GGGGCTTGTGCCCCTGTACATCACGCCCTCGGTGTGTAGGGTGGGCTGCGCCACCCCACACCCCCCCGGCGCCCCCCCCGACGGAAGTCGGGGCGGCCTCTGCCTGTTCGAGGCCCCCTGTTACCAGATGTTCGTTTTACCGGCAAGCAGTTCGGCTCACGGCGCGGTACCGTTTCGGTCACCTCTTGGATGTGTGTTTCCTGCAACCAAACCGGACCGCGCGCCCGTCTACCAGTCGTGGGCGTGACGATTGGAGCTGCTCGTGGGTAAGGCCGGCACGGAGCGCCGCAAGGCGTCCATCTGGCGCGGTGTACCCCGGTGGGCCCGGGTGTGCACCATCTTCGGGGTGGCCCTGATGGTGCTCAGCGGCAGCGTGCTGGTCGGCTACCACGCCCTGGTGGGTCGCTACGAGGGCGCGGTCGGCAAGGCGGACCTCTTCGGTGACCAGGCGGCCGGGGCCACCGAGAAGAAGAGCGACATCAAGGGCCCGCTCAACATCCTGCTGGTCGGCATCGACCCCCGCAAGCCGGAGACCCCGCCGCTGGCGGACTCGATCATGATCCTGCACGTGCCGGCGGGTCTGGACCGGGGCTACCTCTTCTCGCTCCCACGGGACCTGCGGGTGGACATCCCCGAGTTCCCGAAGTCCGAATACCGCGGCGGCACCGACAAGCTCAACGCGGCGATGTCGTACGGCAGCCGGGTGCCCGGGCAGAACCCGGACGCCGCCCGCGGCTTCGAACTGCTGGCCAAGACCGTCCAGCAGGTGACCGGCATCGAGCGCTTCGACGCGGGCGCGATCATCAACTTCACCGGCTTCAAGAACATCGTGGACGCGATGGGCGGCGTCGACATGTACATCGAGCGCGACGTGACGTCGGAGCACCGCCAGCCCGACGGCACCATGCGCCAGCTCAGGCCGGGCGGCGGCGGCTACCTCGGCCCGCAGGCCGAGTACAAGAAGGGCAACGCCCACCTGAGCGGCTGGCAGGCGCTGGACTACGTCCGGCAGCGCTACCCCAAGAACGGCGTGCCGGACGCCGACTATGGCCGGCAGCGGCACCAGCAGCAGTTCGTCAAGGCGATGGTGAACCAGGCGTTCAGCGCCGACGTGGTGACCAACCCGATCAAGCTGGACCGGGTGCTCCGCGCGGCTGGCCACTCGCTGATCTTCAACGGCCGGGGGCACAGCGTGGTCGACTTCGCGCTCGCCCTGAAGGGCATCCGCTCGGACTCGATCGAGACGATCAAGCTGCCGGGCGGTCCCGTCACCATCGGCGGGGCGTACAAGGGGGAGAAGCTCCAGCCGGCGGCCGAGGACTTCTTCGCGGCGATCCGGAACGAACAGGTCGACGCCTTCATGCTGGAGCACCCCGACTTCAAGCAGAAGAACAGCTAGTCTGACCGCCAGCGGGCCCCGGCACGCGCCGGGGCCCGCTGGTGTGACCGTGGCGCAGCTCTCGCCACCCGCGTTGGGGCGCACCGAGGGCCGCGACTAGACTTTCGGCAATCCGCCGCCGCAGCAAGGAGACAGCGTGGCACAGCAGCTTCACGTCGAGCTCGTAGCCGTCGAGGAGAAGGTCTGGTCCGGCGAGGCCGAGATGGTCGTCGCCCGGACGACCGAGGGTGAGCTGGGTGTGCTGCCGGGGCACGCACCCCTGCTCGGCCAGCTCGTGGAGCCCAGCCAGGTACGCATCAAGCAGGCCGGTGGCCAGCAGCTCGCGTACGACATCGCCGGCGGCTTCCTGTCGGTGACCGGTGAGGGCGTCACCGTCCTCGCTGAGAGCGCCACCCCCGCCACTCCGGCGCGCTGAGCCGACCCGCCGATGGAGATCGTGGAAGGGATCGGAGTCGGCGTCGCGGTCGTGCTCGCCGCGCTTCTGATCCTCTTCATCCGGCGGGCCCTGTTCACCCGCAGCGGAGGCATCATCCGGCTCAGCGTCCGGGTCTCCACGATTCTCGACGGCCGAGGCTGGTCTCCCGGCTTCGGCCGTTTCGTCGGTGACCAGCTCCGCTGGTACCGCATGTTCAGCTTCGCCCTGCGTCCCAAGCGCGTGCTCTCGCGTAAGGGGCTCGCCGTGGAGCGCCGGCGGCTGCCCGAAGGGCAGGAACGGCTCTCCATGCCGGCCGACTGGGTGATCCTCCGCTGTACCAGCAACCATGCTCCGGTCGAGATCGCCATGGCGCGGTCCACGGTGACCGGCTTCCTCTCCTGGCTCGAGGCCGCCCCGCCCGGGGCGGCCTCGCCACGTCTGGCCTCCCAGGACTGGCCGGCCGCCTGATCCCGCCAGAGCCGGCGTCGCTCGCCGGCTCCGTGGCGCCGGCTCCTTCACGTCACGTCACGTCACGGAGGCGGGGCTGCCGGGGGGCGTCCAAACCGCTCAAGTGGCGGGATCGCTCTCGTCGACGACCAGCCGGGCCGGTGATCGACTCGCTTTGCGGCAGGTCGCGGTGTCCCGGCCGTCGGACACACCCCTCTGCGGCAAGGCGCGGTGCCCGGGCTGTCGAGTCGAGCGGTTTGCGGCATGCCGAGTCGATCATCGCGGATCGGCCCGGCAGGTCGCCGACCTGGGGGTGTCCGAGGCGGTGGGTCACCGCTACATGGGCGGTCTGGCGTTGGGGCTAGCGAGTGGCCGCCATGAGGCGAGGTGTTATGAGGCGAATGTCCTGATCGTGGGTCGGTGGCCCCTCGCTCGGTGGAACGCGATGGAGGTCACCGGGGCCCGGAGACGTCCATGGCGTTCCACCGACGGCTTTGCCGGGCTGAGCAGCCTGGGTGCGGTTCGAGCGCCCTGTCCGGTTTGGGGGGTGTGACCGGCGGCATCGTGGGGGCGGAATGGTGGGCGGGGCGGGGTCGTTGAACACGGGTGAACGGCCGAGGAAGACCGGCCCGCGTCTGCGGGACGATGAGCCGCCCCGCCGGGTGGCCGGCCCCGGGGAATGATGGTGGGTCGCCGGTCGTTGCACATGGTCCCGGCGCCGCGAAGTGGCCCAGCCCGCGAGAGGCCAAGCCCCGCGAATGGCCAGCCCCCGCGAAGTGGCTGAGCCCCGCGTGCCGGATCCCCCCTTTAAGACTTTCCCCCTTGTTCTTGTAGCGCCTGACGGTGCTTGCACATCCCGCTGACCCCCATCGGCGTGTGGTGTGCCAACCCCCGAATGGAGCTTTCCCCCATGAACACGATCTTCCGTAAGAGCATTCTTGGTGTTGCTGGTCTGGCTTTCACCGGTGGTGTGTTCGCCGGTCCGATCGCCGCTCACGCCGACGCCCGCCCCGTCGACGCCAAGCCCGTC
>NZ_JBSGJR010000680.1:0-3295 GCF_053605645.1 Micromonospora sp. NPDC003776 | reverse complement strand
CGCCGGCCGACGGGGGCAACCTGTACCAGCGGGCGGTCCGGGCCGAGATGGGCAACCTCGACCGGCTCGCCGGCGAGCTGGCCGACGCGGGCCGGCTCGCCGAGGTGGGCAAGCTGCTCGCCGCCAGCCGTCCGCTGCCGGTGCTCGGGTTGCGCGCCGCCGCGCCGCTGGCCGCGTACTTCGCGTACTTCGCCGCGAAGGTGCACCCGGACGTGCGGGTGCTCGACGACGGTGGCAGCCTCCTCGCCGACCGGCTCGAACAGGCCGCCGCGGCCGGGGCGGGCGCGCTGCTCGCGTTCGTGCTGCCCCGCTACCCCCGGGAGACCCTGGACGCGCTGCGCGAGGCCCGTGACCTGGGGCTGACCGTAGTGGCGATCACCGACTCGCCGGTCAGCCCGGCGACCGACCACGCCGAGGTGGTGCTCCCCGCCGCCGTCGGCACCGACCTGGTCTTCGACCTGCACACCGCTCCGATGACCCTGGCCATGGTGGTGCTCCAGGCGATCTGCGACGCCGCCCCGGCCGAGACCCAGGCCCGGCTCGAGGCGTTCGAGTCGTCCGCCGCCCGCCGCCAGTTGTTCCTCGGCTGAGAGGAGTACGACATGCACCAGCCCGTCCGCGCCGCCCGCGGCACCGTACGCACCGCGAAGGGGTGGCCGCAGGAGGCCGCGCTGCGGATGCTGATGAACAACCTCGACCCCGAGGTCGCCGAGCGCCCCGAGGACCTGGTGGTCTACGGCGGCACCGGTCGGGCCGCCCGGGACTGGCCGTCGTACCACGCGCTGGTGCGGACCCTGACCGAGCTGCGCGACGACGAGACCATGCTGGTGCAGTCCGGCCGCCCGGTCGGCGTCATGCGTACCCACGAGTGGGCGCCCCGGGTGCTGCTGGCCAACTCCAACCTGGTCGGTGACTGGGCCACCTGGCCGGAGTTCCGCCGGCTCGAACAGCTCGGTCTGACCATGTACGGGCAGATGACCGCCGGTTCCTGGATCTACATCGGCACCCAGGGCATCCTCCAGGGCACGTACGAGACCTTCGCGGCCGTCGCCGCGAAGCGGTTCGGCGGCAGCCTCGCCGGAACGCTGACCCTCACCGCCGGCTGCGGCGGCATGGGTGGCGCCCAGCCCCTGGCGGTGACCATGAACGGCGGCGCCTGCCTCATCGTGGACGTGGACCGCAGCCGGCTGGAGCGCCGGGCGCACGACCGCTACCTGGACGAGATCGCCGACTCGCTGGACGACGCGGTCGAGCGGGCGCTGGCCGCGAAGCGGGACCGGCGGGCGCTGAGCGTCGGCGTGGTCGGCAACGCCGCCACCGTCTTCCCCGAACTGCTGCGCCGGGGTGTGGCGATCGACATCGTCACCGACCAGACCAGCGCACACGACCCGCTGTCGTACCTGCCGGAGGGGGTGGAGCTGGCCGACGCCCGGGACTACGCGGCGGCGAAGCCGGCCGAGTTCACCGACCGGGCGCGGGTCTCGATGGCGAAGCACGTCGAGGCGATGGTCGGCTTCCTGGACGCGGGCGCCGAGGTCTTCGACTACGGCAACTCGATCCGCGGCGAGGCGAAGCTCGGCGGCTACGAGCGGGCCTTCGACTTCCCCGGCTTCGTGCCGGCGTACATCCGGCCGCTGTTCTGCGAGGGCAAGGGCCCGTTCCGCTGGGCGGCGCTCTCCGGCGACCCGAAGGACATCGCGGCCACCGACCGGGCCATCCTCGACCTGTTCCCGGAGAACGAGTCCCTCGCGCGGTGGATCCGGATGGCCGGCGAGCGGGTCGCCTTCCAGGGCCTGCCGGCCCGGATCTGCTGGCTCGGCTACGGCGAGCGGGACAAGGCCGGGGTACGGTTCAACGAGATGGTCGCCGCCGGCGAGCTCTCCGCGCCGGTGGTCATCGGTCGGGACCACCTGGACTGCGGCAGCGTGGCCAGCCCCTACCGGGAGACCGAGGCGATGGCCGACGGGTCCGACGCGATCGCCGACTGGCCGCTGCTCAACGCCCTGGTCAACACCGCCAGCGGCGCGTCCTGGGTGTCCATCCACCACGGCGGCGGCGTCGGCATCGGCCGGTCCATCCACGCCGGGCAGGTCTGCGTCGCCGACGGGAGCGCCCTGGCCGGCCAGAAGATCGAGCGGGTGCTCACCAACGACCCGGCGATGGGTGTGATCCGGCACGTGGACGCCGGCTACGACGCGGCCCGCGAGGTCGCCGAGCGCACCGGCGTCCGCGTCCCGATGGCCGAGGGGACGGCGTGACCGACCTGGCCGCCCGGTTCCGGAAGCTGTGGGACGAGATCGCGCCGATCGGGCGGGACGCGGGCAGCGGCGGCTACCTGCGCTACGCGTTGACCGAGCCGGAGCTGGCGCTGCGGGCCTGGTTCCGGGAGCAGGCCGAAACGCGGGGCATGCCAGTCCAGGAGGACGGCAACGGCAACCTGTTCGCCTGGTGGGGCGACCCCGCGGCCGGCGGCGCGGTGCTGACCGGCAGCCACTTCGACTCGGTGCCGCACGGCGGGGCGTACGACGGGCCGCTCGGCATCGTCAGCGCGTTCCTCGCCGTGGACGAGCTGCGGGCGGCCGGGACCACCCCGGACCGGCCGGTGGCGGTGGCCGCGTTCGTGGAGGAGGAGGGCGCCCGGTTCGGCGTACCCTGCCTGGGGTCGCGGCTGCTCACCGGGGAGATCGCGGTGGACCGCGCGGCCGGGCTGCGCGACGCGGCCGGGGTGAGCTTCGCCGAGGCGCTGGGCGACCGGCCGGCGGGCGCCGACCCGGGCCTGCTCGGCCGCTTCGCGGCCTTCGTGGAGCTGCACGTCGAGCAGGGCCGCGCGCTGGTCGACCGGGCCGCGCCGGTCGCGGTGGCCAGCGCGATCTGGCCGCACGGCCGCTGGCGGTTCGACTTCCACGGCGAGGGCAACCACGCCGGTACGACGCGGATGGCCGACCGCCGCGACCCGATGCTCACCTACGCGTTCACCGTGCTCGCGGCGAACAAGGAGGCCCGGCTGCGCGACGCGCACGCCACGGTCGGCCGGGTGGCGGTGGAGCCGAACGCCACCAACGCCATCCCGGCCCGGGTGACCGGCTGGCTGGACGCCCGGGCGGCGGAGCCGGAGACGCTGCACGGCCTGGTCGATGCAGTGCGGATCAAGGCGGCCGAGCGGGCCCGGCGGGACGGCACCGAGCTGACCTGCACGCAGGAGTCGGCCACCCCGCTGGTCGCGTTCGACGGCGGGCTGGCCGACCGGCTGGCGGCGCTGCTGGACGCGCCGGTGCTGCCCACCGGGGCGGGCCAC
>NZ_JBSGJR010000679.1:0-3313 GCF_053605645.1 Micromonospora sp. NPDC003776 | reverse complement strand
CTGGCGTCCGCCCCGGGGGCGCCGCCCGCGGTGTTCACCACGGCGGCGCCCACGGTCAACGCCCGGGCCGCGTCGTTCAGCGGGTCGAGCACCGCGGCCCCGCCGGGCAGCGCCACCCGCAGCGGGAACTGGCCGAAGATCGCCTCGGCCCGGCCGTACAGGGCCTCCACCCCGGTGGTGCTCTGGCTGGCCAGCACCAGGTGCAGGCCGTACGAGCGGCCCTTGCGGGCCAGCTCCTCCAGTAGGTCGACGGCCTGCCGGGCGAGCGCGTCGTTGCCCGCGAAGAGCACGTGGAACTCGTCGACCACGGTGACGATCCGGGGCGGCCGGTGCGCGGCGGGCAGGTCGGCGAGCTTGGTGACACCGTGCCGCTTCAGCAGGCCGGCCCGCCGGGCCAGCTCGTCGCGCAGCTCGCGGAGCACGGCGACGCCGTACTCGCGGTCGGACTCGATGCCGACCGCGCGGGCGTGCGGCAGCCAGGACGGGTCGCGCTCGGTCGGCACGAACTCGGTGAAGCTGACGCCCTCCTTGAAGTCGAGCAGGAACAGTTGCAGCTCGGTCGGGGCGTACCGGGCCGCCAGCCCGTAGAGCACGTCGAGCAGGAGGACCGTCTTGCCGGCGCCGGTGCGGCCGCCGACCAGCCAGTGCGGGGTGGCGTCGTCGAAGGCGACGGTGACCGGTTCCCTGCCCGACCGGCCGAGGACCGTGCGCAGCCCGGCGGCCGAGGACTCGGCCCACCGCCGGGGCGGCAGCAGGTCGGCGAAGGTGACCGCCTCGGCCCGGCGGGCGGCCGCGCCGAGCTGCCGGGCCAACCCGCTGACCGTGGCGTGCGAGGGGTCGCCGTCGAGCACCACCGGGGCGGCGAGCCCCGCCCCGTCGCCGCTGTACGGCGCTCCCGGCGGGTCGCCGACCAGCGCGTACCGCTCACCGAGCCGGAGCTGGGTGGTGGCGCCGAGCGGCGGCGCGGCCTCGCCCGGGCCGGCGGCCGGGTAGCCGGCGAGCAGCACGCAGACGGCGGCGGCCGGGCCGGCGTGGGTGAGCGCGGCCAGCCGGGCCAGCTCCCGCGGCGCCGGGGCGGACGCGGCGACGATCAGCAGCAGCTCCTGGTCGGCACGGGCGGCGTGCTGGGCGGCCCGGGCGTGCCGTTCCGCCTCGTCCAGCAGGGCGGTCACCTCGGCCGCGGTGGTGGCGGTCGGGGCGAGCACGCCGGCGTCGAGCAGCGGGCGCAGGGGCAGGAAGGCGGCGCCGAAGGCGGCGGGGTCGATGCCGGCGACCCGGACCGTGCCGGCCGGGGCGGCGGCGAGCAGCTGGGTCACCACGGCCCGCAGGAGCTCACCGACCCGGGGATCGCGCGCGTCGGCGTCCACCGCGAGGTGGTTGCCGCCGGCCAGCGGCACCAGCACGGGGAAGCCGCCGTCGAAGGTGGTGGCCTCACCGACGCGCACCGGGACTGCGGTGGTGACCGGGCGGGCGGTGCCGGGCGCGGGGGCGGCCAGCGCGGCGCCCAGCCGGGCCAGCCGAGCGACCAGCTCGGGGCTGCCCGGGGCGGGTGGCCCGGCGGCCGCCAGAGACCGGCGCACCGCCTCCCAGCGCCGCAGCGCCTGCCGGTGGAGGGCGAGCGCCTGCCCGTACGCCGTCTCGAGCCTGCCCACCGTCCGCCCTCCGACGCGCCGCCGTCCCGATCGAAGGGAACCCTAACGGACGCGCGCCGACCCGGCACAGTACGCGGGCCGCACCGGACGTTGGTCCACTGTTCACCCCGCCGCAGTCGTTCCCACCGGCCGGCGTTCCCCCGGCCCGACTTGCCTGCTCGTCATACGCACGTGAACAGGAAGGCGACGACGTGACCTCCTCCCCCATCTCCCGCCGGGCCGCGCTGCGCACCGGCGCCGCCGGCGCCCTCGGCATCGTGGTGGCCGGCAACCTGGAGGCCATCGCCGGACCGGCGGTGGCCCGGGCCGCCACCCGTCCGGCGGTCGGCTACGGCGAACTCGTTCCGGACCCGGCCGGGCTGCTGGCCCTGCCGCCCGGCTTCTCCTACACCATCGTGGCCCAGGCCGGCGCGACCCTGCTCGAGTCGGGGCAGCCGACGCCGAGCGACGCCGACGGCACCGGCTGCTTCCGCGGCCCCAACGGGTCCGTGCTGGTCAACAACCACGAGATCGGCGGCAGCGAGCCGTACCCGGTGCCGGCGCTGGCCGGGCTGACCTACGACCCGGGCGCCCGCGGCGGCACCACCACCATCGAGGTGGACGGGCAGGGCCGCCGGCTGCGCGAGTACGTCAGCGTGGCCGGCACGCACAACAACTGCGCCGGCGGCATCACCCCGTGGGGCACCTGGCTGACCTGCGAGGAGACCGAGCAGAAGGCCGGTGGCCGATACCTCAAGGACCACGGGTACGTGTTCGAGGTGGACCCGCACGACCGGGCCGCCAACCAGAACCCGGTGGCGCTGAAGTTCCTCGGCCGCTACGCGCACGAGGCCGTCGCGGTGGACCCGTACACCCACTCGATCTACCTGACCGAGGACGCCGGCGGCCCGAACGGCCTGTACTTCCGGTGGACGCCGCCGGCCGGCTTCCGCGGCGGCAAGGGTGCGCTGCGGGCCCTCGCCGAGCGCCCCGACGGGGACACCGCCGGCCGCCTCGCGGCGATGAAGTGCTTCCTGGGCAGTCAGCCCGTGGCCGACCTCTCGGAGGCGACCACCCCGGGCACCCGGTACAAGGTGGAGTGGGTGGACGTGCCGGACCGGGACGCGAAGACCGTCTCGGTGCGCAAGCAGTTCACCGACGAGCAGGTGACCCGCAGCCGCAAGCTGGAGGGCGCCTGGTGGGCCGACGGCGGCGCGTACTTCGTGGCCAGCTACGCCCGGCACGACGACGGCAGCGTCAACGAGCACGACGGCCAGGTCTGGTTCTACGACCCGCGGACGGAGACGGTCACCCTGAAGACCATCTTCGGGGTGAACACCGACCCGGCGGCGGACCACGGCAATTTCGACGGTCCGGACAACATCACCGTCTCGCCGTACGGCGGGGTGATCCTGGCCGAGGACGGCGAGGGCGTGTCGCACCTGGTCGGGGTGACCGAGCAGGGCAAGGCGTACCCGCTGGCCCGCAACGAGCTGAACGACAGCGAGTTCACCGGCCCGACGTTCAGCGCGGACGGGAAGATCCTGTTCGCCAACATCCAGACCCCGGGTTACGTCTTCGCGATCACCGGCCCGTGGGGCCGGCCGAGCAACGCGGACGTCGCGACGTCCTGAGTGGAGCAACCCCGGCCGGCGGCTCGTTCCCGGGCCGCCGGCCGGTAC
>NZ_JBSGJR010000678.1:0-3326 GCF_053605645.1 Micromonospora sp. NPDC003776 | reverse complement strand
GCCAGCCGGTCACGACGGCCCGCGGCGGCTCGCCCACCACCCGGGTGAAGCGGCGGGCGAACGCCGCCCGCGACACGCCGACGGCGGCGGCGAGTCCACCCACCGTCCACGGGTGAGCGGGATCACCCTGGATCAGCCGGACCGCCGGGCCGACGACGGGGTCGGCGTAGGCGCGGTACCACCCCGGCGGCCGGCCGCCGGGGCGGGCGAACCAGGCGCGCAGCGCGGCGATGACGAGCAGGTCGAGCAGCCGGTCGAGGACGGCCTCCTGCCCGGGTCGCGCCCGCTCCAGTTCCGCCGCGAGCAGCGGGACGACCGGCAGGTCGCCGTCGTCGGCCGGGAGCACCGCCAGCGGCGGCAGGGCCGCGAGCAGCCCCGCCCCCACCGCGCCGCTGCTGGCGTACGTGCCGGTGAGCAACGCCGTCCCGGCGTCCGGCCGGGTGCCCCAGGTACGCAGGCCGAGCGCCATCGAATCGGTCAGCTCCCGGCCGTCGAGCGTGGTGCACCGCTGGCCGGGGTGGATCAGCACCTGCGGTGGAGTGTCCGGCCGGTCGGCCACCGTGTACGGGTCGGGGCCGCGCAGCACCGCCACGTCCCCAGGGCCCAGCGCCACCGGCGGGCCGCCGTCCGGCAGCACCCAGGCGGTGCCCCGCACCACCGTGGTGACGCTCAGCGGGGCGGCGTCGCACACCCGGATGGACCAGGGCGGGTCCATCACGGTACGGAGCAGGAAGGCGTCCCGGGCGCGCAGTCCCCGGAGCACCTCGGCGAGCGCGTCCACCGGGCGAGCGTAGACGTGCGCGTATGGTTCGGGGATTTCCGGCCATGGACCGTCCAGCCAGGGTCGGGTGCGATGGTGGCATGACGAGACGGGGCGGTGCCCGGTGACCGCGCTGCGGGTCGGCACGCTGCTGCTGGCGACGCTGACCACGGGCCTGATGGCGGGGCTGTTCGCCGGCTTCGCGTACGCGGTGATGCCGGGCCTGTCCCGGGTCGACGACCGGGCCTTCGTGGCCACCATGCGGTCGGTCAACCAGGCCATCCTGAACGGCTGGTTCGCGGTCTGCCTCGGCGGCGCCCTGGTCGGCACCCTGGCGGCCGTGCTGCTGCACCTGCCGGCCGGCCGGCGTGCGCCGCTGCCCTGGCTGCTGGCCGCGCTGGTGCTCTACGGGCTGGTGCTCGCCGTCACGGCCACGGTGAACGTGCCGCTCAACGACCGGCTCGCGGCCGGCGCCGCCGGGTCGGCCGACCCGGCCCAGCTCCGCGCGATGTTCGAGGACGCCTGGGTACGCGCGAACCTGGCGCGGGCGGTGCTGAACACCGCCGCCCTCGGCTGCCTCGGTGCGGCGCTCCTGGTCGCCGGGCCGGGGGCCGGCTGACGCCGACGGGACGGTCAGGACCGGTGCGCCGACCGCAGCTTCGCCATCAACTCCACCTCGGCGGTCCGCGACCGCTCGATGCGCCCGGCCAGCTCGCGCACGCGGCCGCTGGTGCCGGCGCGCACCTGCGCCCGGGCCAGGTCGGCGGCCTGGCGTTGGTGGGTGCCCAGCACGTCGAGCAGGACCTGGTCCACCTGGCCGGTCGGCGCGGCCCGCAGCCGGGCCAGGCCGGCGGCGGCGTCGCTGTGTCCGGAGTGGTCGTGATGGGCGGCCACCGCCGCGGCCGACGGCCCGGCCTCGCGCAGCCAGCCGCGCATGGTGGTCGCCTCGTCGGCCTCGGTCACGTCGATGGCCGCGATGAGGGTGCGAATCTCCGCATCGGAGGTGCGCGCGAGGCCGAGCCGGATGATCTGCCCTGTCTGGTCGATGTGCGCCGCCATCATGGTCAGGAACAGCAGGTCGATCGGGCTGCTGGCGGCGTCGCCGGTCGGGCCCGCCGGCGTGGGCCTGGCCGGGGCGGGCGCGCAGCCGGCGACGGCCGCCACGAGCGCCAGCAGGACGGCGGTGAGCAGTCGACCGGCGCGGCGGCGCGGACCCGTCGGAGCCGGGCGGGGGCCGGGTGCGGCACACGCGGGGCGTGGCCGCACCCGGGCGGTCAGCTCCGCTGCCACAGCGCGGGCACGTTCGGCGGCTCCCAGCCGGGGAGGGCGGTGTGCGCCTGGAGGCACCGGTAGGTGAGCCCGTTGTAGGTGACCACGTCGCCGACCCGGTAGGCCGTACCCGCGGTCCAGGTGCCGGTCGGCGCGGGGCTGGTCGGACTCGCGGTCGGGCTCGGGCTGGGCGCCGGGGTGGTCGGGGACGGGGTCGGCGACGGGCTCGGCGACGGGTCGCCACCCGACCCGATCTGCAGGTCGACGCAGGAGTAGAAGGCGTTGGCGGTGTCGGCGATGTTCCAGATGGCCAGCAGCTTCTGCCGGCCGGAGAAACCGCTCAGGTTGACCGTGTGCGACACCGTCGCGTCGGGCTGGCGGCCGCCGCCGTCGACGATGGCCACCCGGGTGCCGCCGATCCAGTACTCCCAGTTGGCGGTGGCGTGGCGGGCCGTGTTGACCCAGGTGAAGGTGACCGAGGAGCCGACCTGGGTGGCCGGCCAGCCGCGACTGTCGTCGTTGAGCACGGCGAACTGGGCGATGCCGGCGTGGCAGCTGCGCAGCCCCTTGGGGCCCTCGACGCTCTGCGGCTCGTACTGGATCTGGCCGCAGTCGGGGACCTTGTGCTGGGCGCAGAGCGCCTGGCGGCTGGGGGGCGAGGAGACGTACCCGTGGGCCTGGGCGGGCGCGGCGACGGCCAGGGTGGCACCGACCACTCCCGTGGTGAGCAGCGGCAGGGTGATTCTTCGACGCACGGTGGCAACTCCTTCGGGTGGGGGCGAGAGCTGACACGAACATAAATTAAACCTTGTTAACAGTAAAGACTCCTATCTATAAATTAAGCCCCGGATGGAGCGGTCTTGAGTTCGGCCGGACCGGCGTGGAATTCTGATACGTCGATGGCTCAGCTCGCGCGGGGCTGACCGTCGCCAGTGGGCATCACGAAGGGCAGCCGACTGGGGCAACGGGTACGTGGCCACCGTCGACATCGTCAACAACGGGCCCGACCCGATCGACGGCTGGACGCTCCCCTGGACCTGGCCGACCGGCTGGCAGCAGGTGAGCAACGGCTGGAGCGCGAACTGGGCGCAGTCCGGCCGGCTCGTGCAGGTCACCCGGACGACAACCGGCGGCTCGCGGACGGCGCGGGCACGAGCATCGGCTTCGTCGGCGCGTACAGCGGGCCGAACGTGCTGCCCACCGCGTTCACCCTCAACGGGACGGTGTGCCGCACGCTCTGACCCGCGTGCGGCGTCAGCCGCGGCCGGGCGGCCGGAAGCGCCGACCGCCGGCGTAG
>NZ_JBSGJR010000677.1:0-3331 GCF_053605645.1 Micromonospora sp. NPDC003776 | reverse complement strand
GTCCGCTGGCGAGGGCGTCGAGCGCCGCCGAGACCCGGCCGACGAGGTCCGGCGAGGTCTGCCGCTGCACCAGCGTCATGGTCCCCACCAGGGCGACCGGCAGCCCCAGCCCGATCAGCACGGCGGCGGCGACGGCGAGCCCCAGCACCGGCCAGACCGGGGCCAGGAAGCCCAGGGCGACGATCGACACGCCGAGCGCCATGCCACCGAGCTCGCCCAGTCGGCGTACCAGCGCCGCGGAGGCCAGCCCGCCGAGCAGGCCACCGATGCCCTGCAGGGACACCAGCACGCCCAGGAAGGCCGGCTCCCGGCCGAGCCCCTGGTCGACGTACGCGAACCAGAGCGTCTCCCCGAAGCCGAGGCCGATGGTGGCGACCACCACGGCCACCAGTGCCCGGCGCAGGGCCCGCTCGCCCACCAGGTGCCGTACGCCGGCGACCAGTTCGCCGCGCCAGCCTCCGGCGGCCGGCACCTCCGTCGCCGAGGGCGGGGTGGCGGTCCGGGCGGAGCCCGTCTCGGCCGCCGACGCCGACGCCGACGCCGGCGACGGCGGCGCCGCGGCAGCGCAGGGCGCCGGAGCCGGGCGTACGGCCAGCCCGACGGCGCCGGCCACGAGGAACCCGAGCGCGCAGGCGGCGGCCATCGCAGGGCCGCCGAGCAGCACGTACAAGCCGGCGCCGAGCAGCGGACCGACCAGCCGCAAGCCTTGCTTGACGGTCTGCGTCGCGCCGTTGGCGTCGGGCAGCAGGTCCGCCGGGACGAGTTCCTGGACGAGCGCGGTGACCGTCGCGCCGAGCGCGATGTAGGAGAGGCCGTACCCGGCGGCGACCGCGTAGACGACCCAGAGCCGACCGGTGTCGTGGACGGCCAGCAGCGGCAGCAGCAGGACCGCGGTGCCTACGTTGAGGGCCACGAACAGCCGCCGGCGCGGCGCCCGATCGACCACCCAGCCGGCCAGCGGGGCGAGCACCATCGGTGCGGTCAGCGCCAGGAAGGTGGCCCCGGCCAACGCGTCGGAGCCGGTCAGCTCCTTCACCCAGATCGCGAGGGCCAGCAGGAGGATCGACTCGGCGATCATGCTGACGGTCAGCGCGACGAAGAACAGCCGGAAGTCCGGCCGGCGCAGCAGTTGTCTCATCGGTCCCCGTTTCTCTCCGCGTCGGCGTCGCCGACGACCGGTCCGTGTTCGTTGTCGCCGTCGACGAGTGATCCGTCGACCTCGGGTGCGCCCCAGGCGATCAGCCGTACCGGCCGGGAGCCGGGCGGGCGGGCCGCCGGGTCGCCGAGCCGGTCCAGATGGCGACCGAGCAGCCCGCGGATCTCCTCCTTCAGTTCGTGCAGTTCGTCTGGCGTGTACCAGTTGATGAACTGGTGGAGGAAGGCGGCGTCGCGCCAGACGGGGGACTGCTGGCGCCGGGCGGTCATCCAGTCCCGCAGCTTGCGGTACTCCAGGTCGAGCAGGGCCAGGAGGGCCGCGTCCCCGGCCCGCGCCAACGCCGGGCTCTCCTCGCCGTCGCCCCACCGGTGCCCGTCGGTGACCAACCGCCACGGCCGCTGCCGGCCGGTGCCGCCGCCCGCCTCGGTGACGAAGCCGTACTTGGCGAGCTGACGCAGATGCCAGGAGCAGTTGGCCGGGCTCTCGCCGACGCGCTCGGCGACCTCGGTGGCCGTCAACGGGCCGTGCAGGGCGACCGCGTCGAGGATGCGCATTCGGAGCGGGTGCGCGAGGGCGCGGAGCGTGTCGACGTCGGTGATCTCGCGGGGCGACTGGTCGGCCATGCATCGAAGGATAGCCTTCGAAAGGCCACTTTCGAAAGAGCCCTTTTCATTGCGTCCCACGATCTGTCCGGCCGTGCCTCCGGGCGACGATCATGACGTCGCGGTCGACGTCCCCGGCAGGTCGTGACAACAACTTCACGATCGCCGGAGGGCGATTCCAGAATGTGGTCGCGGTCGCCTCGCGGCGGACCCGGCGCGCGTGGTCACCCCGGGCGGCTGGAAGAATCGCCTTCCGTGAAGACGTTCGAAGAGTTGTTCGCCGAGCTGCAGGCCAAGGCCGCTGCCGGCACCCCGGGCTCGGGCACGGTCGCCGCGCTCGAGAAGGGGGTGCACTTCATCGGCAAGAAGGTGGTCGAGGAGGCGGCCGAGTCGTGGATGGCCGCGGAGCACGAGGGCCCGGAGCGGGCCGCGGAGGAGATCTCCCAGCTGCTCTACCAGGCCCAGGTGCTGATGCTCGCCACCGGTCTCGAGCTGAAGGACGTCTACCGACATCTGTGAGTGCCGCCGTCCGCTGATCACCTGATCATTCGAAGGAGCACTCCACATGCTGCGTGTCGCCGTACCCAACAAGGGCGCCCTGGCCGAATCGGCCGCCGGGATGCTGCGCGAGGCGGGCTACCGCCAGCGCACCGACCCGAAGGACCTGGTCTGCCGGGACGAGCCCAACGACATCGAGTTCTTCTACCTGCGCCCCAAGGACATCGCCACCTACGTCGGCTCGGGTGACCTCGACGTCGGCATCACCGGCCGGGACCTGCTGGTCGACTCGGGTGCGCCGGCCGAGGAGGTCGTCGACCTGAACTTCGGCCGGGCCACCTTCCGGTTCGCCGCCCGCCCCGACGACGTGGACTCGGTGCAGCAGCTCGGCGGGCACCGGATCGCCACCGCGTACCCGGGGCTGGTCGAGCGGCACCTGGCCGAGCTGGGCGTCAAGGCCGACGTGATCCGGCTCGACGGCGCCGTGGAGAACGCCATCCGCCTCGGCGTCGCGGACGTGGTCGCCGACGTGGTGGAGACCGGCGCCACCCTGCGCCAGGCCGGCCTGGTGGTCTTCGGCGAGCCGCTGCTGCGCTCCTCGGCGGTGCTGGTCCGCCGGGTCGGCGCGCCCGGCTGCGCCCAGCAGGAGCAGCTGCTGCGCCGGCTGCACGGCGTGCTGGTCGCCCGCCGGTACGTGATGCTCGCCTATGACGTGCCGGCCGGCCTGCTGGACCGGGCCAGCTCGCTCACCCCGGGCATCGAGTCGCCGACGGTCTCCCCGCTGCACCGGGAGGGCTGGGTCGCGGTGCAGGCGATGGTCCTGCGCGACGACGTGCACCGGATCATGGACGAGCTCTACGAGCTGGGTGCCCGGGCCATCCTGGTCACCAACATCCACGCCTGCCGGCTGTGAGGCCGCTGCCGGTCCCGGCCGCCCTGGCCGTCGTGGTCCTCGGCGGGGTGGCCTCGGCCGCGCAGGGTCGGCCGGGTCGACCGGCGGTGACTGCGCCGGCAGCGTGGTCGGTGTGGTGTCGGTCATGCCGCCGTACCTTCCATCAGGGACCCCGCCATGACG
>NZ_JBSGJR010000676.1:0-3335 GCF_053605645.1 Micromonospora sp. NPDC003776 | reverse complement strand
CGACCGATCCGGTCGGGGGCCGTTTCCGATCAGGCCGGGCTCAGCGGCCGGCGAAGAGCGCCCCGACCGCGCGGTGCGCCGGCAGGATCCGGCGCCGCTCCTCGTCCGCGTCGGCGGTGCCGGCGAGGATGTCCAGGAAGTGGTCGAGCTGGGCGGCGAGCGGCTCCCGGTTGGTGATCAGCTCGGGCACCTCGATGATGCTCTGCTGCCGGTAACCGCGGCCGTCCGGGGTGGCGGCGTCGGAGGAGACGTGCCGGTAGATGGTGACGTCCTTGCGGATCAGGTCGGCCTCGATCAGCCGGTCGACCTCGCTGATCACCAGGGTGCGCACCTTGC
Source organism: Micromonospora sp. NPDC003776 (assembly GCF_053605645.1). Lineage (NCBI taxonomy): Bacteria > Bacillati > Actinomycetota > Actinomycetes > Micromonosporales > Micromonosporaceae > Micromonospora > Micromonospora sp. NPDC003776. Next base: position 2,999 of record NZ_JBSGJR010000676.1, on the reverse strand, counting down.
GCTGGCCGATCCGGCTGGCGGAGACGTTGGCCAGGGCGCCGTCGCCGAAGCTGAGCACCGTTTCCGCCACGTCCTCGGCCCCGCTGACCGAGTCCGGGTGGAAGTAGCCCATCGTGCCGTGCACGGTGACCGGCTCCTGGCCCCGGAACGCCTGGATGGCCAGGTCCACGTCGTGGATGAGCAGGTCCCACGCGACGCCGGTGCGGATCCGCGGCGCGTACGGCGAGTGCCGGGTCGCGGTCAGGTGCACCGGCCGGTCGACCAGCGCGAGCGCCGTCCGCACCGCCGGGTTGAACCGCTCCAGCAGGCCGCAGAGCAGGGGTACGCCGCGCTTCTCGGAGAGGGCGACGATCTCCTCGGTCTCGGCGAGGCTGCCGCAGACCGGCTTCTCGATCAGCAGCGGCGTGTCGGCGTTCAGCACCTGGTCGGCGAGGCCGTGGTGGATCTCGGTCGGCGCCGCGATGACCACGGCGTCGACGTCCGACAGGTTGGCGAGGTCGGGCGCCCAGGCGGCGCCGTAGCGCTCGGCGACCTGCTGGCCCACGGACCGGCGCGGCTCGACCACCGTGGCCAGCTCGGCGCGCTCGGACTGGGCGATGACGCGGGCGTGCAGCGAGCCCATCGCACCGGTGCCGACGAGGGCGAGGCGCAGCTTGGCGGTCACGCGCCCACCGCCTTCCGGACGGCCTCGACCACCTGGTCCACCTGGCTGTCGGTGAGGTGGTGGTGCACCGGGATGGAGACGCACTGCCGGACGACCCGCTCGGTGACCGGGGCCGGATCGGCGATCACCCGCGGGTGGTCCCGGTAGCACTCGTAGTCGTACACGGTCTTCGGGTAGTAGATGCCGCACCCGACGCCGGCCGCGGTGAGCCGGTTGATGACCTCGTCCCGGTCGACCGGCGCCTCGTCGGTGACCAGCAGCGTGTACTGGTGCCAGACGTGCGAGCGGCCGGGCAGCTCGGTGGGGAGCCGCAGGCCCGGCACGTCGGCGAGGCCGGCGGAGAGGCGGGCGGCGTTGTCCTTGCGCCGCTTGACGTTGTCGCCGTACGCGGCCAGCTGCGGGATGCCCAGCGCCGCCTGCAGGTCGGTGAGGCGGTAGTTGTGGCCGGCCATCTCGTACTGGTAGCGCGCCCGCATGCCCTGGTTGCGCAGCACCCGCAGCTTGTCGGCCAGCGCGGCGTCGTTGGTGGTGATCATGCCGCCCTCACCGGTGGTGAGGTTCTTGGTGGCGTAGAGCGAGAACGTGCCCAGGCCGAAGCTGCCGGCGCCGCGGCCGGAGATGGTCGCGCCGAGCGACTGCGCGGTGTCCTCCACGATCGCCAGGCCGTGCTGCTGCGCCAGCGGGACGATGCTGTCCATGTCGGCGGGCTGCCCGTAGAGGTGGACCGGCATCAGCACCCGGGTACGCGGGCCGACCGCGGCCGCGAGGGCCTGCGGGTCGACGCAGAAGTCCTCCTCGCGGATGTCGGCGAAGCGTGCGGTGGCGCCCGCCTCCAGGATCGCGTTGAGGGTCGCGACGAAGGTGAAGGGACTGGTGACGACCTCGTCGCCGGGCTCGAGGTCGAGCACCTGCAGGGCGGCGACGAGGGCGGTGGTGCCGTTGTTGACCGCGACCGCGTGCTCGACACCGACGAGATCGGCGAACTCACGCTCCAGCCGGGCCACCATCGGGCCCTGCGCCAGCACGCCCGAGCGGATCACCTCGACCGCCAACCGTTCGGCCGCCTCGTCGAGCTTGACGACGGAAATCGGGATCACCGGAGTTCTCCTCCTTGAGATGGTGGGGGCCTGGGAACGGTAGCAGCGTGGGAGACGAGCGGCACATCTGGACCGGCGCGGGGAGCGCTGCGCCACGCTCCCGGGCGGTCGACTCGCCGGGCGGCCTCGATTCGTGGCGGCCAGGAAGCTGCGCTACCCTCGGCGTTTGCTCGTCCCAGTCCATCCGAACGGAAATAAGCGACGCGGAGGCAGGAAGGCCGTGGCAGAGACCGCGACGCAGGTCGGCGACCTGCACCCCCCGGCCGGACAGGCCAGCGCCACCCCGAAGTCGGCAGGCCGGCTCTCCCTCGTCGTCCGCGTCGCGGTGATCGCCCTGATCGCCGCGGGCATGGGCTGGAGCGTCGTGCACCAGTGGCCCGACGTCCGGGAGACCTGGCTCCACCTGGCCTGGCCGTCCGTGGTGCTGGCGGTGCTGGCCGTGCTGGCCGGCATGTTCGCCAACTCGATGGCCTGGCGGGCCGCCGCGGACGACCTGGAGCACAAGGTGTCCGTACCGGCCGCCCTGCGGATCTGCATGGTGGGCCAGCTCGGCAAGTACATTCCGGGCAGCGTCTGGGCGTACGTGCTCCAGATGGAGCTGGGCCGGCGCGCCGGCCTGCCGCGCGCCCGCGCCTTCCTGGCCACGCTGGTGGCGCTCGGCCTCGGCGTGGTCGCCGCGCTCGGCCTGGGCCTGCTCAGCCTGCCCGCGCTGCTGGACGCGACCACCGCGAGCGGCTCCGAGTACGCCGAGCCGGTCCGGGTGGCCCTGTGGATCGTGGCCATCCTCTTCCCGATCGCGCTGATCTGCGCGATCCCGGCGGTGCTCACCCGGCTGATCCAGCTCACCCTGAAGGTGCTGCGCCGGGAGCCGCTGCACCACCGGCTCACCGCGCCCGGGGTGCTGCGGGTGATCGGCTGGAGCGCGCTCGGCTACACCATGTTCGGCGTGCACCTGTGGCTGCTGGCCAACGCCCAGGCGGCGCCGGGCCTCGGCGGGCTGCTGCGCAGCATCGGCTCGTTCGCGATCGCCATCACGGTCGGCATGTTCGCCTTCCTGTCCCCGTCCGGCCTGGGTGTCCGGGAGGCGGTGCTGGTCGCCACCCTCGCGCCGTTCCTCGCCGACGCGGGCGGCGTGGGCGCGGCCACCGGCATCGCGCTGGCCTCCCGGCTGATCTTCACGGTGGCCGACCTGCTGGGCGCCGGCATCGCCGCGCTCTCCGGGCTCCGGCAGGTCCGGC
>NZ_JBSGJR010000675.1:0-3349 GCF_053605645.1 Micromonospora sp. NPDC003776 | reverse complement strand
CCGATCTCGATGGCCTCGCTGAAGAGAATCCGCTCCATCATGTCCTCGTAGGGGACACGGGTGCCCTCGCCACCCGAACCACCAGACCCCCCCCACCCCCCCGGCCCGCCCGCTGAGACTTCGACGCGCCCGGGCGCGCGGCAAGCTGATCGACTCGGGTTGCCGCAGCACCGGCCGGCGAAGGGTCAGCCCTTCTCCAGGTACTCCGCGCGTTCCTCGTCGACGAGGGCGGCGACCGAGGCGGCCAGGGCGGGCTGCCGAACCAGCTCCGGATCCTCCTCGACCAGCGTGATCGCCTCGGCCCGGGCGTCCCGGATCAGGTCGGTGTCCCGCAGCAGCGACAGCAGCCGCAGGTGGGACCGGCGGCCGGACTGGGTCGCGCCCAGCACGTCACCCTCCCGGCGCTGCTCCAGGTCGAGCTCGGCGAGCTTGAAACCGTCCGTGGTGGACGCCACCGCGTCCAGGCGCTCCCGGGCGGATGAGCCCTCCATCGCCTCGGTGACCAGCAGGCAGAGCCCCGGGGCCGAGCCCCGGCCCACCCGGCCGCGCAGCTGGTGCAGCTGGGAGACGCCGAAGCGGTCGGCGTCCAGCACGATCATCACCGTGGCGTTGGGCACGTTCACGCCCACCTCGACCACCGTGGTGGCCACCAGCACGTCCAGGTCACCGGCGGCGAAGGAGCGCATCACCGAGTCCTTCTCGTCGGCCGGCAGCCGCCCGTGCAGCACCCCGATCCGCAGCCCGTGCAGGGGGCCCTCGGCGAGCAGCGGCGCCACCTCGGTCACCGCCAGCGGCGGCCGCCGGCCGTTGTCGTCCTCCCGCGGCGGTTCCTCGTCGGAGACCGGGCCCTCCCCGATCCGCGGGCACACCACGTACGCCTGGTGGCCGGCGGCGACCTCCTCCCGCAGCCGGCGCCAGGCGCGGTCGAGGAAGGCCGGCTTCTCCGCGGCCGGCACCACGTGCGAGGCGATCGGCGAGCGGCCCTGCGGAAGCTGGGACAGGGTGGAGATCTCCAGGTCGCCGTAGACGGTCATGGCGACCGTGCGCGGGATCGGGGTGGCGGTCATCACCAGCACGTGCGGCGGCTGGTCGGCCTTGGCCCGCAGCGCGTCCCGCTGCTCCACGCCGAACCGGTGCTGCTCGTCGACGACCACCAGGCCCAGGTCGCGGAAGTCGACCCCCTCGTAGAGCAGGGCGTGGGTGCCGAGCACGATGCCGGCCCGGCCCTCGGCGACCTCGGCGAGGGCCCGCCGCCGGGCCGCCGCGCCGAGCGAGCCGGTGACCAGCTCCACCCGCGTGGCGTCGTCGGCCGCGCCCAGCTCGCCGGCCTGGGCGAGCGGGCCGAGCAGGTCGAGGATGCCCCGGTAGTGCTGGGCGGCGAGCACCTCGGTGGGAGCGAGCAGCGCCGCCTGCCCGCCGGCGTCGACCACCTGGAGCATCGCGCGCAGGGCCACCACCGTCTTGCCCGAGCCGACCTCGCCCTGCAACAGCCGGTGCATCGGGTGCGCCGTCGCCAGGTCGGCCGCGATCTCCCGCCCGACCACCTGCTGGCCGGGGGTCAGCTCGTACGGCAGCCGGGCGTCGAACGCGTCCAGCAGCCCACCGGGCTTGGCGGGGCGCGCCTTCGCCGGCCAGTCGGCCGCGCGGTGCTTGCGCTGCACCAGGGTGAGCTGGACGGCGAACGCCTCGTCCCACTTGAGCCGGCGCCGGGCCCGGTAGAGCGCCTCCTTGCTGGACGGTCGGTGGATCTCGCGCAGCGCGGTGCCGATGTCGGCCAGGTTGCGGCTGGCCCGGACGGTGGCCGGCAGCGGGTCCTCCGGCGGGGTGAAGGTGTCCAGCACCACCCGGACGCAGCGGGCGATCACCCAGGTCGGCACCGCCGCCGCGGCCGGGTAGACCGGGATCAGCGCACCGGCGAACTCCTCGACCTCCTCGTTGGCCGCGGCCTCGCCGTCGCCGCCCTCGCCGAGCAGCACGTATTCCGGGCCGTTGAGCTGCCGCTTGCCCCGGAACTCGGTGACCTTGCCGGCGAACAACCCCCACCGGCCCGGGCGCAGGTCCCGCTCCCGCCAGGCCTGGTTGCCGAAGAAGGTGAGCGTGAGCACCCCGCCGGAGCCGTCACCGACGGTCACCTCCAGCAGGTTGCCGCGCCGCTGGCGCATCGGCCGGACCGCGGTGCGCTGCACCTGGGCCAGCACGGTGACCTGCTCCCCCACGTCCAGCGAGCGGATGTCGGTGTGCTCGCCGCGCTCGTCGTAGCGGCGCGGGAAGTGGTAGATCAGGTCGCCCGCGGTGTGCAGGTCGAGGTGGCTCGCCAGGGCCTTGGCGGTGCGCTCCCCGACCAGCTTCTTCAGCGGCGTGTCCACCGTGGTCGGCTCGCTCGTCATTCGACCCCCAGCAGGAGCGGATAGTGCGGCTGGCCGCCCTCGTACGCCTGCACCTCGACGAACGGCCAGGTGCGTTCGACGTGCTCGCGCACCCGGTCGGCCAACCCGTCCGGGGCGTCCGCCCCGCAGAGCAGGGTGACCAGCTCGCCGCCGCCGCCGAGCATCCGGTCGACCACCGCGGTGCAGGTGTCGAGCAGGTCGGCGCCGATCAGGTGCACCTCCCCCTCGACCAGTGCCAGCACGTCGCCGGGCCGGCACGGGCCGGCCACGGTGAGCGCCTCCCGGCTGGCGTGGCAGACCTCGGCGTACCGGCAGGCGCCGGCCGCCTCGGCCATCGCGATGACGTCGTCCTCGAAGCGCCGCTTCGGGTCGCGGACGGCCAGGGCGGCGAGGGCCTGCACGGGCGACCGGGTGGGTACCACGCTCACCTTGACGCCGAGCCCGTGTGCCTCCTTGGCGGCGGCGCTGGCGACCGACTGGGTGTTGGGGTCGTTGGGCAGCACCACCACCCGGGCCGCCCCGGTGGCGCGGATCGCGTCGAGCAGCTCGCCGGTGGACGGGTTGGCCGGCACCACGGTGGCGCCCTCCGCGGCGAACAGCTCGGCGATGCCGGCGCCGGTGGCCACCACCACGGCGGCCCGACCGTCCGGCAGCGGGACGGCCGGGGGTGCCGGGGCCTGGTCGGCGAAGCGGGTCACGGTGATCCGGTGCGGACGGCCGGCCACCACCCCCGCCTCGATCGCCGCGCCGACGTCGTTGACGTGCACGTGCACGTTCCAGGTGCCCTGGCCGGTGGCGCCGTCGCCGACGATCACCAGCGAGTCGCCGAGGGCGTCCAGCTCGGCGCGCAGCCGGGCCACCGCCGCGTCGGTGGCGTCGAGCAGGTACTGCACCTCGTAGGCGTACGCGGAGGAGCCGGTCTCCCGGACGGCGGTGGCGGGCGCCCGGGGGGCGGGGGCGGG
>NZ_JBSGJR010000674.1:0-3362 GCF_053605645.1 Micromonospora sp. NPDC003776 | reverse complement strand
CGTTCAGCGGTCGTTCATGCCGGCGCGGCGGCGCAGCGCGGCCACGTCGGTCACCACGATGCGGCGCCCCTCCGTGCGCAGCCAACCCCGGCTGGCGAACGAGCCGATCGCCTGGTTGACGCTCTGCCGGGAGCCGCCGGCCATCTCGGCCAGCTGGCTCTGGTTGAGCTCAATCGTGATCATCGGGGCCTGGCTCTCGCCGGCCAGCCGGACCAGCGTCTTGGCCACCCGGCCGGGCAGGTCGAGGAAGACGTGGTCCGCGTTCTGCTCGGTGAGCCGGCGGATCAGCCCGCCCAGCGAGCGCATCACCGCGTCGAGGATGCGGGGGTTGGAGTGCACCAGCTCCATGAAGGCCGGGCGGGACAGTGCCAGGGCGGCGCAGTCCTCGATCGCCTCGGCCGACGCCGACCGGGTGGAGGCGTCCAGCAGGGAGACCTCGCCGAGCACGTCGGGCGGTCGGATCACCGACAGCACGGCCCGCTCACCGGTCGGCGCGGTGCGGAACACCGCCACCGCCCCCCGGCGCAGCACGATCAGCGACTCGCCGGGGTCGTTCTCCACGAAGAGCAGCTGACCCTTGCGGTACGTGCGCGGCACGGCGGCGGCGATGACCCGCTGCCGCACCTCCGGCTCCAGCCCGGCGAACATCTCCACGCCCGTGAGCGCGTCACCCGGCTCCGGCAGGCGAACCTCCACGGCCCAACCCCTCCCCGGTCAAGGACCACAACTCGCACCCCGGGTGAACCTGTCATCCCCGGCACGAGGCATCAGAACCGGTTCGGCGTCCGGCGGCGGTACACATCAGATCATGACGGTCCCGTCGCGTGCTGTACACCCCTGGAAACACTTCCGTGACCCGCCCGAGCTGGGACGCGGGCGTCGGTGACCTCGACGGACGCCCCGCCGGAGGGCCGCCCGCGGCGGTGGGCGAGGATGGCGGGGATGGTCTACCGCTACTTCTACGACTGCGAGTTCATCGAGGACGGCCGGATCGTCGACCTCGTGTCGATCGGCGTCGTCGACGAGTACGGCCGCGAGTTCTACGCGGTCTCCACCGAGTTCGACGACTCCCGGGCCGTGCCCTGGGTGCGCCGCAACGTCCTGGACAAGCTCCCCTCGCCGGCCGACCGTGCCTGGCGCTCCCGGGAGCGGATCCGCGACGACCTCTACGAGTTCCTGATGGCGCCGGTCCGGGACCGGCCGGGGGAGCAGCTGGAGCTGTGGGCCTGGTACGCGGCGTACGACCACGTGGTGCTGGCCCAGCTGTGGGGCGCGATGCCGGCGCTGCCCCGGGAGATCCCCCGGTTCACCAAGGAGCTGCGCCAGCTCTGGGACGACCGGGGGCGGCCGCGGCTGCCGGACGCCGACGCCGACCGGCACGACGCGCTGGTCGACGCCCGGCACAACCTGGCCCGGTGGCGGGCGATGACCGAGCGGTGACGCTCGCGCAGGTTTGACCGGTTCTGTCCGGGGCACGGTTGGCCACGAGCCGACCGGAGGGAGTGCCCCATGAGCACCACACCGAGCACCGCCCGCGACGCCCGCCGCCGGGTCACCGAGCTGGTCCGGGACGCCCGGATCTGCCTGCTGACCACCACCGCCGTGGACGGGCGGCTGGTCAGCCGGCCGATGGCCCTGCAGGAGGCGGAATTCGACGGAGACCTCTGGTTCTTCGCCCACGCGGATTCCGCCAAGGTCCGCCAGATCCGGGTGAACCCGCAGGTCAACGTCGGCTTCTCGGACCAGCGCCGGCACGCCTGGGTGTCGGTGGCCGGCACCGCGCAGGAGGGCTGGGACGCCGCGCGCGCCGAGCGGCTGTGGCACCCGCTGCTGAAGACCTGGTTTCCGGACGGACCGGACACCCCGGGGCTCACCTTGATCAAGGTGCACGCCGGGTCGGCGGAGTACTGGGACTCGCCCGGCGGGGCCGTGGTCAACCTGCTCGGGTTCGCCAAGGCGGCGGTGACCGGCCGCCCGCCGCGGCCGGGGGAGAACCACGAGGTCAGCTACTGACCGGTAGCCGGTCCGGCGGCCGGAAACGGCCCGGGGCGCGGTGTCGGCGTACACCTACGCCGACTACAGTGCGCACTGACGGCCCGCCCCGGGCCGGCAACGGCGCCGATGGTCTGATCTGACACATATCCTGGGGCTTATCCGGGCTTCACCTGATGCTCCAGGAGGATGAGCAGATCATGCGTATCGGCGTGCTCACCGGCGGCGGCGACTGCCCAGGTCTCAACGCGGTGATTCGGGCGGTGGTCCGCAAGGGCGTCGCCACCTACGGTCACGAGTTCGTGGGCTTCCGGGACGGCTGGAAGGGCCCGCTCGAGGGCCTGACCAAGCCGCTGGGCATCGCGGAGGTCCGCGGCATCCTGCCGCGCGGCGGCACCATCCTCGGCTCGTCCCGGACCAACCCGTTCAAGATCGACGGCGGGGTCGAGCGGATCAAGGAGAACCTGGCCGCCCAGGGCGTCGACGCGCTGATCGCCATCGGCGGTGAGGACACCCTCGGCGTCGCCACCAAGCTGCACGAGCTGGACGTCAAGGTCGTCGGCGTGCCGAAGACCATCGACAACGACCTCGGCGCCACCGACTACACCTTCGGCTTCGACACCGCGGTCAACATCGCGATGGAGGCCATCGACCGGCTGCACACCACCGCGGAGAGCCATCACCGCACCCTCGTCGTCGAGGTGATGGGTCGGCACGCCGGCTGGATCGCCCTGCACGCCGGCCTGGCCGGTGGCGCCAACGTGATCCTGCTGCCGGAGCGGCAGTTCGACGTCGAGCAGGTCGCCGGGTACGTCGAGAAGCGCTTCCAGCACCAGTACGCGCCGATCGTCGTGGTCGCCGAGGGAGCCCAGCCGCTGGACGGCCAGATGGTCCTGCACAACCAGGAGCTCGACGCCTTCGGCCACGTCCGCCTGGGCGGCATCGGCCAGTGGCTCGCCGAGCAGCTGGAGGCCAGGACCGGCAAGGAGGCCCGCACCGTGGTGCTCGGCCACATCCAGCGTGGCGGCACGCCGACCGCGTTCGACCGGGTCCTCGCCACCCGCCTGGGCCTGCACGCCATCGACGCGGCGCACGAGGGCGACTGGGGCAAGATGGTCGCGATGAAGAGCACGGACATCATCCGGGTCCCGCTCGCCGAGGCCACCCGCGAGCTGAAGACCGTGCCGCTGGAGCGGTACGCCGAGGCCGAGGTCTTCTTCGGCAGCTGATCGACGGCCGCTGGCGCGGCGGGCCGGCCGGGGCGGCCCGCCCCCCCGCGGGGCGGGGGGGGTTCCGGTGCATGGGAACCGACGTGCTCACCGGCGCGGGGGTAGGCGCCGGCCAGATAGGCGTGGAGATGGTGTCCGGGC
>NZ_JBSGJR010000673.1:0-3367 GCF_053605645.1 Micromonospora sp. NPDC003776 | reverse complement strand
GGGGCCCGCTGACGCGGTCCCCGGGCAGCCTTTTCCACTCCTACGAACTTGATGATGTGAACGACTCACCGCGTTCGCGGGCCGGCCGGCGCCGGGAAACGGCGGCCCGTCACAGCCGGTGGGCGCGGGTGTGCAGCAGCTCGTGCACCTGCTCGATGTCCCGGGGCGAGGTACGCGCGGCCAGCCAGTACATCAGCCCGGTCGGGATGAAGAAGAGCTGGAACACGGCCAGCCCGACGGCGAAGTTCAGCGGCGGCGGGAAGGCCGCCCGCAGCCCCTGGAAGGCCACCCCGACCAACCCGTTGCCGGCCGCCCGGCCGACCCCGTTGACCAGGTTGCCGAGGCTGTAGACGGTGCCCCGGTGCTCGGGCGGGTTGACGTCGGCGATCAGCGCGAACCAGTTCGGCGAGTTGGCCGAGGTGAGCGCGAGGGCCAGCAGCGCGGTCAGCAGGCTCAGCCCGACCGTCGGCTCGGTGAACACGCTGGCCAGCACCGCCCCGACCACGGCGCCCGAGCTGCCGCCGTCCGGCACGTCGATCCTGATCGGCACCAGGAACAGGACCAGGTAGAACGGCACGGCCGCGAGGATGCCCACCGCCGCGACCAGTGCCCGCCCGCTCGGCGTACGCCGTTGCAGCGCGTCGCCGGCCAGGCCACCCAGGATGGAGAAGACCCCGCCGAGCTGGAACAGGGTGGCGAAGACGCTGCCCACCATGACGGCGGTGGCCGCCGAGTAGCCCTGCGCCTCGGCCCGCTCGGCGAAGAGCACCGGCAGCCAGACCAGCGACCCGAACGCCGCCTGCGCGGTCAGCCCCTGGAGGATCAGCCAGCGGTTGGTCCGCCGGGCCAGGATCCGGGGCAGGTCGGCCCGGCTGATCCGGTAGTCGTAGTCGGCGCCCGCGTCGAGCGCCGCGGTCAGCTCCGGCTCGCTCTGTCCGCGCCGGATGTCGTACGTGAACAGGTAGGCCACGGTGGCGACCAGACCCACCACGGCGAGCATCAGGAACGGTCGTCGCCAGTCGGTGGCGCCGAGGATGCCGCCGGTGAGCGTGCCCGCCAGCGTGCCCACCCCCTGCGACAGCCCCCAGAAGCTCATCACCAGGCCGCGCCGGCGGGGCGAGATGAGGTCGGTGACCACCGAGAAGCCGACCGAACCGACCGCGCCCAGCCCGACCGCGGCGACCAGCTGGGCGACCAGGAACGTCAGGTAGTGCCCGGCCAGCGCGCTGCCCCCGGTGCCGGCCGCCCAGATCAGCGTGCCCACCATCAGCAGCGGCTTGCGGTTGGTCCGGTCCCCCACGTACGCCCAGCCGACCGCGGCCGCCGCGCTGACCAGGAAGCTCACCGCGGTGACCAGCCCGAGCAGCCGCTGCGGCACGCCCAGCGCGCCGGAGATCGGTCCGTACAGCGGGGGCACCAGGCCGATCGCCACGTTGTCCAGCGAGGCGAGCACCACGAACACCACGACGCTGTAGAGCCGGTGGGCCGCGTTCCCGCGCCGGGGGATCCTGGTGCCGCTCATCCCCGGCAGCCAATCAGGCGCAGATCACGGCGGGATGACGATTCGCCGGTCAGAGGTAGCCCCCGATCTCGACCGGCACGGCGCCGGCCGGCGCGGTGCCGGCGCGCAGCGCGTACAGCTCCGCCAGGGTGGCGCCCTGAGCGGGGACACCCGCCGAGGTGCCGAGCCAGTCGGCGGCCTCGGCGTACGACAGCGGTCCGACCTCGATCCGGGCCAGGCAACGGCCGGGCCTCGTCACGGCCGGGTGCAGCCGGGACAGGTCCTCGTTCGTGGTGATCGCCACCAGCACGTCCCGGCCCTGGCCGAGCAGCCCGTCCGTGAGGTTGAGCAGCCGCGACAGCGCCTGTCCGGCCGCCTGTTTGGCCTCGCCCCGGATCAGCTCGTCGCAGTCCTCCAGGATCAGCAGCCGCCAGCGGCGCCCCGCACCGCCCTCCTCGTCGTCATCGCCCACCGCGATCTCGGAGAGGTACGCCGCCTCCGCGAAGAGCACGTCCGGGTCGAGGACGGCGTCGACCTGGCACCAGTCCCGCCACTGCCCGGCGAGCGCCCGCAACGCCGTGGTCTTGCCGGTGCCCGGCGCCCCGTGCAGCAGCACGAGCCGGCCCGCGACGGCCTCCGGCGTGACCTCCATCAGCCGGTCCAGGGCGGACCGCGCCGGCGCCGCGTAGTTGCCCCGGATCGCCGCCCACTCCGGCGCGACGATCGATCGCACGTCCCGTTGCGCTCCCCGCCGGGGGTTGTGGTGCCAGAACCCGATCCGCCCGCTGTCCGGGTCCTCGGGCTCGGCGGCGCCGTCGATGATCCGGTCCAGCGCCGCCTGGCCGACCTGATCGCTCACCGCGGTCACGGTCACCTCGCCGGACCGCCCGTTCCAGGTCACCACCCGCGCCGTCCAGCCGTCCCCGGCGAGCAGCCGGTAGCGCTGGCGGTGTTCGAGGGCGGTCCGCAGCACGCGGGCGTCGACCGGGGTCAGCGCCGCGTCCCGGCGCAGCCGGGACAGCCGCACGGTCCGCGCCCACGGATGCACGCCGGTGACGAAGTCGGCCAGGGCCAGCGCGTCCACCACGTCGCAGGGGGTGTCGGAGTCGTCGTACTGGAGGACGGCAGGCAGGGCGGGCTCGGCCGGGGCGGCGCACATCACTCCATGATCGCGAATGCCGGCGCCGCCCGTACAGCCGTTTAGGCCGGGTCCTGGCCCGGCGTGCCGGGCCGCCGGTCCACCACCAGCTCCCGGGCGGCGGCGTAGCGCTCCCGGATGGCCGGCACGGGCTCCCCGGCGTACTCCTCGGTGCCGGCGAGGGCCCAGGACGGCGGCGCCGCGCCGCCGAGCGCGACCCAGGCGGCCTGCCGCGCCGCGCCGTCCGCGACGTACTCCCCGGGCGGTGGCACGACCACCGGGCGGCCGAAGACCTGCGGGGCGATCCGGCGTACGGCGGCCGAGCGGGCCCCGCCGCCGACCAGGATGATCCGGTCGGCCCGGGCGCCCTGCGCGACGAGCGCGTCGAGGCCGTCGGCGAGGGCGCAGAGCATCCCCTCGACGGCCGCCCGGGCCAGGTGGGCCGGGGTCGAGGTGCCCAGGGTGAGCCCGTGCAGGGCGCCGGTCGCCGTGGGCCGGTCGGGGGTCCGCTCCCCCTCCAGGTACGGCACCATGACCAGCCCGTCGGCGCCGGGCGGGGCGGCCAGGGCCAGCTCGCTCAGCGCGTCGTGATCGACCCCGAGCAGGGCCGCGGCGGCGTCCAGCACCCGGGCCGCGTTGAGCGTGCAGACCAGCGGCAGGAACCGTCCGGTGGCGTCGGCGAAGCCGGCCACCGCGCCGGCCGGGTCGGCGGCCGGCCGGTCGGCGAC
>NZ_JBSGJR010000672.1:0-3368 GCF_053605645.1 Micromonospora sp. NPDC003776 | reverse complement strand
TCGTCGCCGGCGTCCTCCATGGCGGCCCGGCAGCGCTCCTCCAGCGCGGCCACCTGCTCGGCGGCGAACGACTCGACCGCGTGCGCGCCACCGCTGCGGGCGATCCAGCGCAGCGCGGCGGTGGCGATGTTGTCGTAGTGGTGGGTACCGCAGCGCACCCGGGCGGCCTCGGTCAGCACGAAGACCTTGGCCGGCCGGCCCCGGCCCCGGCTGGCCCGCACCGCCTGCTCGCGGGCGACCACGTCGCCGTCGGCGAGCATCGCGTCGAGGTGCCGGCGGATCGCGGCCGGGCTGAGCCCGAGCGCCGAGCCGAGCTGGGCGGCGGTGGTCGCACCCCGCTCCAGCAGCAGCTGGGTGACCCGGTCCCGGGTGGAGAGGTCGGTGGACGCGGTCCCGCCGGCGACCGGTGCGGTCGCCGGGAGCTGCTCGGAGAGCGCCGCCGCGTTTTTCACAACAGCAACGTTACGTAATTCGCGGAGGGCCCGCAAACCCGGGGTCCGGTGATCCCGACCACCGGTGTGGCGGAGTCACCCGATCGAGGTCCACTACGGTGCGTAGGATTCGCTCCGTGAAGCCTTCCGTCCGGTTCCCGGTCAGCCCGACGCTGCTGGCGCGCCTCGCGTACACCTCGATCATCGCGAACGTGGCGATCGTGGTCACCGGCGGGGGCGTCCGGCTCACCCGATCCGGTCTCGGTTGCCCGACCTGGCCCCGGTGCACCGACGAGTCGTACACCACCACCCCGGAGATGGGCATCAACGGGGCGATCGAGTTCGGCAACCGGCTGCTCACCTTCGTGGTGGGGATCATCGCGCTCGCCGTGGTGCTGGGCGTGCTCGCCCAGCGGCCCCGCCGCCGGGGCCTGCTGCCGCTGGCGCTGGCCGTGCTCTTCGGCATCCCCGCGCAGGCGGTGATCGGCGGGATCACCGTGCTGACCCACCTCAACCCGTGGGTGGTCGGGCTGCACTTCCTCGCCTCGATGGTGGTCATCGCCGCCGCGTACGCCCTCTGGCGCCGGATCGTGGAGCCGGACGGGCCGGTGACGCCCACCGTGCCCGCGCCGCTGCGTACCCTCGCCCTGCTCACCACCGTGGTGAGCGCGGCGGTGCTGGTGGTCGGCACCTGGGTGACCGGCAGCGGCCCGCACGCCGGCGACCAGGGCGCGGCCCGCAACGGGCTCGACCCGCAGGCGATCTCCCAGGTGCACGCCGACGGGGTGTTCCTGCTCATCGGCCTCTCGGTGGCGCTGGTCCTCGCCTTCCGGGCGGTGGGCGCGACCCGGGCCGCCCGGGCCGCCGCGGTGCTGGTCGCGGTGGAGCTGAGCCAGGGGCTGATCGGCTTCGTGCAGTACTTCACCCACCTGCCGGCCGCCCTGGTCGCCGCGCACATGCTCGGCTCGTGCCTGGTGCTGCTGGCCACCCTGGCGGTGCTCTGGTCGACCCGGGAGCGCCGGCCGGTCGCGCCGCCCGCACAGCCGGCACCGGCGGCGGAACCGGTCACCGCGGTCGCCTGACCCACGGACCGGGGCAGCGGTCCCGGCGTTAACCCCGGGACCCGGCGGGAACCCGGCGGCGGAGACATCCGTACGCCGAGGGGAGCGTCCGTGTCCACCAGAGGGCTGTCCACCGCCGTGCCGCAGCGGCTCACCCCGGTGGCCGGCGCGCCGCTGTGGTGCGACGCGCGGGAGTTCGGGCTCACCGGCGACGGGGTGACCAACGACCAGCCGGCGCTCTCCGCCCTGGTGGACCGGTTGGGCGACGGGTACGCCGCGGACGGCCGCGCCCGGGTGATCTGGTGCCCGCCCGGGATCTACTCGATCCGGGACGCCGGCACGGTGTGGCGCAGCGGGGTGTCGCTGATCGGCGCCGGCCCGGCGGCCACCCGCTTCCTGCTGAGCAACGAGGGCAACCGGGCCGACCCGGTGCCGCTGGCGTACTGGACGGTGCTGCAGCACGGGGCCAGCAGGGAGCGGCACATCGCGGACTGCACCTTCGCCGACTTCGAGATCGACGGGTCCGGGGTGGGCCAGGTGCAGTACTGCTACCTCGCCAAGGGCCTGGGCATCCAGTACATGGTCCGGGGGGTGTTCCGGAACCTCTACATCCACCACACCGGGGCGAGCGGGCTGGGCTGCGACTTCCTCCAGGACAGCCTGATCGACGGGGTGGTCGCGGTGGGCTGCGGCCGGCTGGACAACGGGGTGGAGATGGGTGGCGCCGGCATCGGGATCGGGGCCGGCGGCTGGGGCGAGGTGGAGCGGCTCACCATCGCCAACTGCACCACGGTCGGCAACGGCACCAACGGGATCTTCCTGGAGCTGCAGAAGGACTGGTGGCCGCCGCCACGGGGCTACCGCATCATCGGCTGCCACAGCCAGGCCAACCGGTTCGGCATCTCGGACTGGGGCACCGACGGGCTGATCGTTTCGTCCTGCACGCTCAGCGACAACCTGGAGGCCGGCTTCGACGTCTCGGCCAACGGCACGGCCGGGGTCGCGGGGCGCGGCGGGCTGCTCACCGACTGCGTGCTCGATCGCAACGTCGGGGACGGGATCAGCATGGGCAACTCCCCCGGGCCGTACACCGTCCGGGGCAACCGGATCAGCCGCAACGGCGGGTACGGCTACCACGAGCACGACCTGGGGCACGGCTTCACCGGGGCGGCCGCCGACGTGGTGCTCGACGGCAACGAGATCTGGGAGAACGGGCTGGACGGCATCCGGATCGACCGGCCGATGACCGACGCCACGGTGGTGAACAACCGGATCCGCAACAACGGCCGCCGCTGCGCGCCGGCGGCGAGCGGGGCGGGCGAGTCGGTGCGCTACGGCGACCGCAAGCTGGTCGACGCGGGGGCGCACTGGCCACCCGACGGGCACCGGGGCAAGGTCGTCCGGGTCGGCTCGCACACCGCCGTGGTGGCCGCGAACACCGACACCGAGCTGACCCTGGCCGAGGTACGCCCGGACGCGGTCAGCGGGTGGAACGAGGACACCCCGCCCCCCGGGGCCCGGTACGAGCTGCCGGACCCGCCGCCCGTGCGGGCCGGGATCACCGTCAACGCCGCGTTCGACTTCGCCACCGTGCGGGCCAACCGGATCTGGGACCACCGGGACGACCAGACCCAGACGTACGGGCTGTGGGTCACCGACCGGGGCAGCTGCGTCTCCTGCCGGGTGGAGGACAACGACTTCCTCGGCAACGCCGAGGGCGCGGTGCGCCTGGACACCCCGCCGGTGGCCGGCCGCTGGCAGCGCAACCACCAGGACTGAGCACCCGGGCCCGGTAGCGGGGGGGGGGGGGGGGGCGGCGCGGGCGGGGGGGGCGGGGGGCCCGCCCCCGCCACGGCGGTGGCGCTGCCGGACGGGG
>NZ_JBSGJR010000671.1:0-3385 GCF_053605645.1 Micromonospora sp. NPDC003776 | reverse complement strand
GGCCGGGGGAGCCCGGCCCGGGCCGTTTCCGTGTACGCGTCAGTGGCTCAGCGGCGTCCTCAGCCGACGCTGACGGTGTTGAACCGCTCGTCGGTCAGCGGGCTGGCGACCAGACCCTTGACGTCCTTGGTCACCACGATGGCCGGCGGGGCGTGCCAGATCGGCACGGCCGGCAGCCACTTGCTGGCGATGTCGCGGTTGACCTGCTCCCAGGCGGCCTTCTTGCCGGCCTCGTCGACCGTGCCGTCGGCCTTGGTGATGGCCGCGAACATGTCGGTCATCGCGGCGTCACCGAACTCGACCTTGGCGCGGCCGAAGAAGGTGCCGACGAAGTTGCCCGGGTCGTTGTAGTCACCGGTCCAGCCGAGCAGGTGCAGGTCGTGCTTGCCGAACTGCTGCACGTCGTCCTTGTAGCCACCGTTCCACGGGCGGGCCACACCGTTGACCTTGATGCCGACGGCCTGCAGGTCGTTGGCGAGGACGGTGAAGATCTCCTGCGGGTTCGGCATGTACGGCCGGGACACGTCGGTCGGGTAGTAGAAGTTGAGCGTCAGGTTCTCGGCGCCAGCCTCCTTGAGGAGCTGCTTCGCCTTGTCGACGTTGTAGTCGTACTTCTGCACGTCCTGGGCGTAGCCCAGCACGGTGTCCGGCATGAACTCGTCGGCCACCTTGGTGCCACCCGGGCCCTTGGTCTGGACGAGCTGCTGACGGTTGAGGGCGTAGGCGATCGCCTGACGCACCCGCAGGTCCTTCAGCTTCGGGTTCTTCTGGTTGAAGCCCAGGTAGAGGATGTTGAACGCCGGGCGGTCCAAAACCTGGAAGCCCTCACCGGCGAGCGCCTTGCGGTCGGCCGGAGCCGGGAAGTCGATGCCCTGGACCGTGCCCGCGCGCAGCTCCTGCTTGCGGGTGTTCTCGTCCTTGATGATCTTGATGACGAGCTTGTCGACCTTGGCCTTCTCGCCCCAGTAGTCGGGGTTCCGGGTCAGGGTGATCTCACCCTTGGCCTTGTCCCAGCCGCCGAACTTGAACGGGCCGGTGCCGACCGGGTGCTCGTTGGCGAACGCGCTGTACTCGAACGAGTCGCCGTTCTGCTTGACGGTGTCGGCGTCGTACTGCTTGAGCGCGGTCGGGCTGGCGATCGACAGCGCGGTCAGCGCGAAGGCACCCGGGAAGGCGCCCTTGTACTGGTTCATCGTGACGACGGCGGTGGCGTCGTCCTTGGCCTCGCACTTGTTGTAGACCGGCTTGCCCGCGTCGGGGCTCTCGTTCTTCGCGAAGCCGCCGAAGACGTCCATGTAGTAGAGCATCTGCGACTGGGCCGCAGCGCCCTTCATGTTGTACCAGCGGTCGAAGTTGAAGCAGACCGCCGCGGCGTTGAAGTCGGTGCCGTCGTGGAACTTCACGCCCTTACGCAGGTGGAAGGTCCAGACCTTGCCCTCGGCGTCGTGCTCCCAGCTCTCCGCCAGCGCGCCCTGCAGGTCGGCCGTGCCCGGCTTGTTCTGCACGAGGGTGTCGTACATCTGGCGGACCGGCCGGAACGACTCACCGTCGTCGTTGAAGATCGGGTCGAAGTTCTTCGGGTCGCCAGCGCCGGCGAAGACGAAGGTGCCGCCCGTCTTGGCCGCACCACCGCCGTCCCCGTCGCGCTCGCTCTTGGCGCAGCCGGACGCCCCGACCGCCAGAGCGGCAGCGGCCGCGAGGGCCACGGCCGCCTTAAGCCTGCTCGCCTGCATCTCTCACCTCTGTCATGCGCATGACCACGCCGAGTTGTGGCTCAGTCTGTGAGCGGGAGGCTATGACACGACACACAGAAGCGGAACGGCCGTTAGGCAATCGCTATCAAGCCGACACCAAGTAGCCGGGTCTGACAGCGCCTGATCCATCGACAAACGATGCTGTCACAGCGGGGCGCACATGGTGGGATCCGGCAAAGGCCACGAAACGCACCACGGTACGGGTCATCGGCGGAGCACGTGGCGAACCGCACTCGTCCCACATTCCGGTTACGCCCCGGCAGGCCGGGAGGGCTGCCGTCCCCAGGACGACAGCCCTCCACGATCCTCCGAAGAGGAGAGCCGACGGCTCAGACCGCCCGGCGGCCCTCGAACGCCCGACCCAGGGTGATCTCGTCGGCGTACTCCAGGTCGCCGCCGACCGGCAGGCCGCTGGCCAGCCGGGTCACCGCGATGCCCATCGGCTTGACCATCAGGGCCAGGTACGTCGCCGTCGCCTCGCCCTCGGTGTTCGGGTCGGTGGCGAGGATCAGCTCGCGCACCGCGCCCCCGCTCAGCCGGCTCATCAGCTCCCGGATGCGCAGGTTGTCCGGGCCGATCCCCTCCAGCGGATTGATCGCGCCGCCGAGCACGTGGTAGCGGCCGCGGAACTCGCCGGTCCGCTCGATCGCCACCACGTCCTTCGGCTCCTCGACCACGCAGAGCACCTCGTCGGTGCGGCGGGGGTCACGGCAGATCCGGCACTGCTCCGACTCGGCGACGTTGTAGCAGGTGGTGCAGAACCGCACCAGCTCCTTCACCTTGCGCAGCGCGCCGGCCAGCCGGTTCACGTCGGCCGGATCCGCCGACAGCACGTGGAAGGCGATCCGCTGGGCGCTCTTCGGGCCCACGCCCGGGAGCCGGCCCAGCTCGTCGATCAGGTCCTGGATGGCACCCTCGTACATCTGCCGCTCAGAACCCGGGCAGGCCGAGGCCGCCCATCCCGCCCGCGACCGGGCCCATCTTCTTCTCGGTCAGCTCCCGGGCCGCCTCGGCCGCGTTGCGCACGGCCGCGACGACCAGGTCCTCCAGGGTCTCCACGTCCTCCGGGTCGACCGCCTTCGGGTCGATCTTGATCGCCTTCAGCTCACCGGTTCCGGCGACGGTGGCGGTGACCAGGCCGCCGCCCGCGGTGCCGGTCAGCTCGGCCTCGGCCAGCTCGGCCTGGGCCTTGGCGATCTGCTGCTGCATCTTCTGCGCCTGCTTCAGCATCTGCTGCATGTTCGGCTGTCCACCTGGGCGCACGGATGGCTCCTTCTCGCACTCGTCCGATCGGCCGCGCCCAGCCTAGTCGGGCGGCGGCTCCTGTCCTCGCCGGCCGACGCGCCTCAGCGCGCGTCGACCTCGTCGATCTTCTCCGCCCCGAACACCTCGCGGAGCAACTGCACCGCCTGCTCCTCGCTGGACTGCCGGGCGGTCCGCTCGTCGATCACGTCGTCCAGCGGCTCGTCACCCGGATCGAAACCCTCGTAGGCCGGGGTGGCCGGCGCCGCCGGACGCGCGCCGGGCCGGATCGGCCCGTCGAAGTCCGGATCGTAGGGCGGCTCGCCGGCCCAGTCGGCGTCCGCGGTCGGCCGGGCCGAAGGGGTCGCGGACCGCGCAGGCGGCCCGGC
>NZ_JBSGJR010000670.1:0-3396 GCF_053605645.1 Micromonospora sp. NPDC003776 | reverse complement strand
CGGCGCCGAGGCGGTGGAGAATGCCGTCAAGATCGCGCGGCACGCCACCGGGCGTGCGGGCGGGGGGGGGGGGGGGCCCCCGCGCTACCGACCGCCCCGGGGCGCGCCGCCGGGACGCGCCCGCCACGGGGGTGGGGGATGGCGGATCTCCGGTACAAGATGATCATGGCGTTGAACGCGGCGGACCTGGGCAGCCCGATCTGCGAGCAGGTCGCCGAGATCTGCGCCGAGATCGCCGAGCAGCACTGCACTGAACTAGGTCACACGCCCGCCGTACGCGCCGGCGAGATCGCCGAACTGGGCGCCACCGGAGAGCCGGCAATGACCTGGGCGCCCGCCGAGACCGGGCAGCGTGCCTGGTGACGGCGATCGCCCCCACGCCCCAGGTGGACGTGCGCCGGGCCGGGGACCGGTTCCGGACCCGGCTCTCCTGGCTCGACTCCCGGCACTCCTTCTCCTTCTCCCGGCACTACGACCCGGCGAACATCCACCACGGGCTGCTGCTGGTCAACAACGACGACGTGGTGCACCCGGGCACCGGCTTCGAGACCCACCCGCACCAGGACATGGAGATCGTCACCTGGGTGCTGCGCGGCTCCCTCGTCCACCAGGACTCCACCGGCCACGCCGGGGTCATCTATCCTGGGCTGGCCCAGCGGATGAGTGCCGGCACCGGGATCCTGCACTCCGAGAAGAACGACTCCTGGCGGCTGGAGGGCGGCGCGCCGCACGACGCCCCGGTCCACTTCGTGCAGATGTGGGTGCTCCCGGACGAGGAGGGTGTCGACCCGGGCTACGAGCAGTTGGAGATCGGCGACGAGCTGCTGCGCGGCGGCCTGATCCCGGTTGCCTCCGGCATGGACCGGTACGACGGCGCCTCCGCGATCCGGATCCGCAACCGGTACGCCACTCTGCACGCCGCCAGGCTGGCCCCGGGTGACGAGGTGAACCTGCCGGACGCGCCCTTCCTGCACCTCTACGTGCCCAGCGGCGCGGTGACGCTGGAGGGCACCGGCCGGCTCGACGAGGGTGACGCGGCCCGGATCACCATGTCCGGCGGCCAGCGGGTGACCACCA
Organism: Micromonospora sp. NPDC003776; assembly: GCF_053605645.1. NCBI lineage: Bacteria > Bacillati > Actinomycetota > Actinomycetes > Micromonosporales > Micromonosporaceae > Micromonospora > Micromonospora sp. NPDC003776. The sequence continues at coordinate 2,319 of NZ_JBSGJR010000670.1, read as the reverse complement.
CCGAGCCGGCGGAGATCCTGGTCTGGGAGATGCACGCCACCCTTGCCTGACCCCCCTCGGGCCGCCGCCCGGGTCAGGCCTCCACTTCGGAGCGGTCGCCCGCCCACAGGGTGTGGAACGAGCCGTCCCGGTCCACCCGGCGGTAGGTGTGCGCGCCGAAGTCGTCCCGCAGCCCCTGGATCAGCGCGGCCGGCAGCCGCTCGGCGCGCAGCGCGTCGAAGTAGGCCAGCGACGACGAGAAGGCCGGGGTCGGCACACCCGCCCGGGCCGCGTCGGCCACCACCCGCCGCCAGCCCGGCACGCCGGCGTTGACCCGGTCGGCGAACCACGGCGCCACCAGCAGCGTGGTCAGCTCCGGCTCGGCGTCGTACGCCTCCCGGATCCGGTCCAGGAAGCGGGCCCGGATGATGCAGCCGCCCCGCCAGATGGTGGCGGTGCCGCCCAGGTCGATGCCCCAGTCGTACTCCCGGCTGCCGGCGCGGATCTGGTCGAAACCCTGCGCGTACGCGACGATCTTGCTGGCCAGCAGCGCGCGCCGGACGTCCTCGACGAAGGTCTCCCGGTCCTCGACCTGCCACTTCTCGCCCGCGTCCGGGAAGGCGCGGCGGGCGGCGGCGCGCTGGTCGGCGTGCCCGGACAGCGACCGGGCGAAGGTGGCCTCGGCGATGCCGGTGATCGGGATGCCCAGGTCCAGGGCGCTCTGCACGGTCCAGCGGCCGGTGCCCTTCTGCTCGGCCAGGTCGAGCACGATGTCGACGAAGGGCCGGCCGGTCGCCGCGTCCGTGTGCCCGAGCACGTCGGCGGTGATCTCGATGAGGAAGGACTCCAACTCGCCGCCGTTCCACTCCCGGAAGATCTCCGCGATCTCCCCTGGGCTCGCCGACAGGCCGGCCCGCAGCAGGTCGTACGCCTCGGCGATGAGCTGCATGTCGGCGTACTCGATGCCGTTGTGGACCATCTTCACGAAATGCCCGGCGCCGTCCGGGCCGATGTGCCGGCAGCACGGAACGCCGTCCACCTGGGCGGCGATCTTCTCGAAGATCGGGCCGAGCTTCCGGTAGGACTCCGCCGATCCGCCTGGCATGATGCTCGGGCCGTGCAGCGCGCCCTCCTCGCCGCCGGAGACGCCGGTGCCGACGAAGTGCAGCCCGTGGCCGCGCAGCGCCTCCTCCCGGCGGCGGGTGTCGGCGAAGTGCGCGTTGCCGCAGTCGACCACGATGTCCCCCTCCTCGAGCAGGGGGATCAGCTCGTCGATCACCGCGTCGGTGGGGGCGCCGGCCTTCACCATGACGATGACCGCGCGTGGGCGCTCCAGCGAGGCGACGAAGTCGGCCATGGACTCCGACGGCACGAAGGTGCCCTCGTCGCCGTGCTCGGCGACCAGGCTGCGGGTGCGCTGCGGCGAGCGGTTGTGCAGCGCCACGGTGAACCCGTTGCGGGCCAGGTTCCGGGCCAGGTTGCGGCCCATCACCGCCAGACCGGTGACCCCGATCTGCGCCGTCGCCTGCTGTGCCATGCGTACCGCCACCCCTCGTCGCCGGTGCCCGTCCTGCGACCGTATCGCGGTCTTCGCGGGACCGGGCGGGGACGTCGACGGCCGGTGAGCGCGGGGTTACTCCTGAACGGGCGGCATCGTGGCGCTCGGGCCGGTGTCTCCGGCCAGCCGGGCCTCGACGTGGGCGACCTTCGCGGTCATCGCGTCGGTGACCCCGGGACGGAGGTCGGCCTTGAGCACCAGGCTGACCCGGGGCGCCTGCGCCGCGACGGCGTCCACGGCGCGCTTGACCACCGCCATCACCTCGTCCCACTCACCCTCGACGGTGGTGAACATGGCGTCGGTCCGGTTGGGCAGGCCGGATTCCCGGACCACCCGGACGGCGTCGGCGACCAGGTCGCCCACGGACTCACCCACGCCGAGCGGGGTGATCGAGAACGCGATCAGCATGTCCTCGATCGTGCCAGTAATTCGGGTGCGGGGCGGGCGGGCGACGGCTTAGCCTGCTGGCATGCGTAACTGACGCCCTTCCGTCGAGCCCGGTCCACCGCCGCACGCCGTGGACCCGTCCCGCTCCGGGCGTCCGCATCCTCCCCGCCGCCGTCGGTCGCGGTGTCTGTCGTGGTCGGACCCACCGGAGCTCGCCCGCTCGCCGCGCCGGCACCGGCGCGCCGACAGTCAGGAGGTTCGGGTATGCCCACCAAGCGCAGTCCGAAGAAGTCCCGCAAGCCGTCGCCGTCCCTGGCGGACGTGACCCCGACGGATCTCGACGCGCTGACCGTGGCGCCGGTCGCCGGCCCCGTGGCGCTGCCGGCGCCGGCCGG
>NZ_JBSGJR010000669.1:0-3396 GCF_053605645.1 Micromonospora sp. NPDC003776 | reverse complement strand
GTCCCCCCGCCGCGGGGGACGCGGCCGGCCCCGCCCGCCCCGCGCCGCCCCGCAGCCGCACCACCGCCCGCCGGTCGTACGCCCGCGCCGCCGCCCCGTGCGCCACCAGCCGGCGGTCGCTCTCCGCCAGCCCGATCACCGGCACCAGGGGTACGCCCCAGCGGACCGGCTCGTTCGCCGCGCCGTCGGGCAGGGCCGAGACGTCGACGGCGGGGACCAGCCCGGCCGGCAGCCGGCCCAACAGCTCCACCGTGCACGGGTCGACCACGTGGATGTCGATGACCGGAGCGAGCAGCGGAACGGTGACCTCGTCGAGATGGGCCAGCGCCTCCAGCTCACCCCGGCGGCCGACCAGCATCGGGCGGTAGACCGGCTCCGCCGCCCGAACCCCGTGGGCGGGCACCATACTTCAATGTAACGCCTTGCTCACAGGGCTTTCGGGACATCGTTGACACCGCTCGACCCGGGTGATGGCAGCGCACAACCTCCCCGGCGACTACTCGTCTTACCCGACCCGCGTCCGCTGCCGCCGTCCCAGTCCGACCGGATCGGGCTGTGGAACAACGGCCTCAAGTGCGGCCGGTACGTCCTGGTGAGTATCGGCGACTACTGCACCGGCTTGACTTCCTCTCCACGCCTGAAGGGCGGCGGGTTCCCGTGGCTCGTGGCGTGTTCTTGCGGCGAGCCGTCTGGGTGGTTGGCGTTTCGCGGACCGGGTAGCCCCGAGGTCTCCACGCCCTGTTACCGCCAGTCCGGCGGCGAGGATGTTCTTGGCGGCGTTCACGTCGGCGTGGTCCTGATGCCCGCAGGCGACGCACCGGAAGACCGCTTGGCTCTTGCGGGACTCCGAGGCGACATGCTTGCAGGCGTTGCAGGTCTGCGACGTGTACGCGGGGTTGACTTTCTCGATGTGTGCGCCGTGGTAGCGGGCGGCGTGTTCCAGCCGGAGCAGGAATCCGCCCCACCCCTTGGCGAGGATGGCCCGGTTCAGGCCAGCCTTCTGGCGGACGTTACGGCCCGGCTGCTCAACGGTGCCTTTCGCGCTGGCCGTCATGTTTTGGATCCGTAGGCCCTCGACAGCGACCATGCCGTGCTCGCGGACCAGCCGCACGGCGGTCTGCGCGGCGAAGTCAGCCCTGCGGGCCCGGACACGGGCGTTCAGCCGACCCAGTTGCGCGCGGGTAGCGTCGCGGCGTTTCGACCCGCGGTTGCGGCCATGGACCCGCAGTGACCGCGATAGGCGCTGCTGCAACCGTTTGAGCCGGGCTGCCTCGCCCGCGGTGACGAACTCTCGGTCGTCCAGCCTTCCGTCGGAGGTGGCCACCGCCACGGCAACACCCCGGTCCACCCCGACCGGCGGCTTACCGTTCGGCGCCGCCTCGGCCACGCCGTCCTGGACGCAGAACGAGATGTACCAGCGTCCGCCGTCACGACAGACGGTGGCGTTGCGGATGGCGCCACCCAACGGCCTGGTCCACCGGAACCTGACCGGCCCGAACTTCGGCAGCCGCACCTCACCCCACCTGCGGCTCAACCGCCGCACGGTGATCTGGTTCGGGTCGGGAAACCGGAACGACGGGGCCGTGCGGGCCTTGGACCGCCAGCGCACCTTCCACGTGCCATGCCTCTCGCACGCCCGGTCCAGGTCCCGCAGGGTCTGCTGCAACGTGTGCGACGGCGCGTCGGCCAACCACGCACAGTCCGGATCTTTCTTCGCCTCGGCCACCTGCCGGGCCTGCTCGTTGTAGCCGATGAACGCGCCTCGGCGGCGGTACTCACGGCGCTGCTCCAGGCCTGTGTTCCACACCGCCCGACACACCGCGCCGACTTGTTCAGCGTAGGCAGCCTGCTCGTCGGTGAAGGCGAGCAGATAGCGGCGGCCGGTCAGCATTCAGCGGCCCTTCTGCTGCGCGACATACTCCTCCACCGCTGCCAGTGGGCCCCGCTGGTCGTCGCCACAAAGTACGAGTTTGTCCACAAGGTTGGCAGTCGGGAAGGCGGCGACGGGAACTCCTCACGCAGCACCCGAGATGTCCGTGCCTTGATCGCCTTGACGAGCTTGTGGACCCCGAACCGCGGGTCCACCTCGACCAGCAGGTGCACCTGGTCGGGCATGACCTCCAGCGCCACCAGCCAGGCCCCTTCTCCTCCACCACCTCACCGACCAGCTGCTTCAACCGCTCCTCGATCCGGCCGCCGAGCACCCCGCGTCGATGCTTTGCGCACCACACGACGTGGAAGGCGCACTGAAACACGACGTCGCTGCCCGACCGCAAGGCAACCGACCCATGCGATACACAGCATCAGGCAACCTACCGTCCGTCCGAAATGACACACCATCCCCCGGGCGAAAGCCGGGGTCCGCGCCCTACGCACTTCGATCCACGACGGCGCCCCCGGCCAGCCCTTCTGCCGCAACGGCTCCCGGGTCGCCGACGGCTACAACGGCGCCACGCTGACCATGCTGGTCGCCGACTCCTGCGGCGACGGCAACGCCTGGCGCCGGGACGACCCGTACCACCTGAACCTGGCCACCGCGTCGCTGAACCGCTTCGCCCGCAACGGAACCCCGGTCGGGAACATGCACCCCAACCACTGGAACAACCGGCACGTCTCCTGGTCCTTCGTGCCCGCGCCAAACTACACCGGCGACATCCGGGTCGGCTTCCTCCAGGGCGCGCAGCGCTACTGGCCGGCCATCGCGGTGTCCCACCTGGCCAACGGCATCCACGGCGTGGAGTACCTGGCCGACGGGGTGTGGCAGGCCGCGACGATGAACAGCGACATGGGCCAGTCGTACGTCATCGGGGCCACCGCCTCGGGCGGCACCGACTTCCAGATCCGGGTCCGCGACGTCACCGACACCCTGATCAACAACGGCCGGGTCTACCGGTTCTCGCTGCCCTCCTCGTGCGGTGGCACCTGCTCGGCGGCGTACACCCCGGCCGCCTACACCACCTCGGACGGCACCGGCTCGACGGCCTCGCCGAGCCTGACCGTCTCGCCGAGCCCGACGGTGACGCCGAGCCCGACCACCGTCCCGCCCTCGCCCTCGGGCGGCTGCGCGGCGACCTGGCAGGTCACCGGTGGCTGGACCGGCGGCTTCCAGGCCGAGGTGACCGTGCGCAACACCGGCACCGCCCCGGCCACCGGCTGGAGCAGCGGCTTCACCTTCCCGGGCGGGCAACGCCTGGCCAGCGCCTGGAACGCCACCGCGAGCCAGTCCGGCGCGCAGGTGAGCGCGACGAACGCGAGCTCGAACGGCGGCCTGGCGCCGGGCGCGAGTACCAGCTGGGGCCTCGTGGTCACCGGCGACAACCAGCCGCCGACCGGCCTGACCTGCACCCTGCGCTGAGCACCGGTGCGGGCCCGGGCACACCCCACGCCCCGGCCCCC
>NZ_JBSGJR010000668.1:0-3398 GCF_053605645.1 Micromonospora sp. NPDC003776 | reverse complement strand
GGGCCACCCGGCGGGCCGTAGCCGCCCTGGAGCGGAGCCCCCGGCGGACCGTGGCTGGCCGGCACCGGCGGGTGCCCCTGGGCGGCCATCCGGTCGAGCACCTCGTCCGGGACGTCGGCCACCCGGGTCGCCTCGCGGCGGTACCGGCGGCGGTTCCAGATCAGGAAGATCGCCAGGGCCAGCAGGATCACCAGCACCACGGCGATGCCGATGCCGATGACCATGACCTGCTGGTCGGTCGGCCCGCCCCGGTCGCCGTACTGGGTCACGTCGAAGTTGTCGTCCTCCCCCGCCTGCGGCGCAGCGGGGCTCGCCGCCTTCGGGTCCAGGAGCGGGTTCGCGGAAACCTTCGGCACGTTCGCGGTCAGCGCGGCGACCGGGTCGATCCGACCGAAGCCGTACTGCGGGTCCCGGCCGGGCGCGCCCGCGTCCCGGGCCGTCCGGATGATCCGGTTGACCACGTTCGGCGCGTCGAGGTCCGGGTACTTCGACCGGATCAGCGCCGCGACCCCGGAGACGATCGCGCTGGAGTCGGAGGTGCCGTCACCCCAGCCGTAGCCGTGGCGGGGGCCGACGTTGTAGATGCCGTCGCCCGGCGCGGCGACGACCGCCTCCGGCCCCTGCGTCGAGCCGGACCAGAACGCCCCGCCCCGGGTCGTCCCGGTCACGGCGATCACGCCCGGGACGTTGGCCGGGTTGATGATGCCGGAGTCCCCCCGGGCGGTGTTGCCGGCGGCGGCCACCACCACGACGTCGCGCGAGAGGGCGTACCGGATGGCCTCCTGCTCTCCCGCGCTGGCCGCGCCCATCGCCCCGTAGGACAGGTTGATCACCTTGGCGCCGCCGTCGACCGCCATCCGGATGCCGCGGGCCGACGCCTCGTCGGTGTTCGTCCCGCCACCCTTCTTGATCTTGATGGGCAGGATCTGCGCGCCCGGGGCGATACCGTCCACGCCGTCGCTGCCGGCGTTGGTGGCGGCGATGATGCCGGACATGTGGGTGCCGTGACCCTCCTCGTCCGCCCGCCCGTCGCCCGGGGCGCCGTAGCTGCGACCACCGGCCAGCACCCGACCGCGAAGGTCGGGATGGGTGGCGTCCACGCCGCTGTCCACCACCGCGACGACCACGCCCTGCCCGGTGGAGAGCTTGTGCACCTGGGCGATCCGGAGTTCGTCCAGGTACCACTGCTCGGCCCGCCGGGGTGCGGCGGCCGCCGGTTGGGCGGCCCCCAGCACCAGGAGACCGGCCACCAGGGCGGCCGGGACCGGCCGGAGCGCGCCGACGTTCAACCTCATCCGTCCGTCCTCATCGCAGGATGCCCGGGGACGCCGCGTCACCGGTGCCCCACGGATCGTCGTCCTCAGTCAACCACGACGAGTGCTCGGTGCCGGCGCCACCGTGCCCGGCGCCACCGTGACCGCCCATGCCGCCCATCATCCCGCCGCGCAGGCCGTTCGCGCCCGCACCGGCGCCGGCCGCGTTGCGCAGGGCGCTGGCCGCGCTGGTCATCGGCGGCACCTTGCCGTTGCCCCCGCCGACCATGCCCGGGACGCCGGCCATGCCGACGCCGCCGGCCGCGCCGAGACCCCCACCGCCGATCCCGCCGGCCGAGCCGACGCCACCGCCGATGCCGCCACCCCCGCCGCCCAGGCCCGGGGAGCCGCCCAGACCAGGGCCGCCGTAGCCGGTGCTGAGGGACGGTGCGCCGGCGCCGGCCAGGCCGGTGCCGTAGTCGGGCGTGCCGCCGCCCGGCAGGCCGGCGCCGGTGGACGGCAGGTGGGAACCGCCGCCGGGGCTGCCGCTACCGAAGTTGCCGCCGGGGGGCGGCGCGATGGACGAGTGGCCCCCGCCGTACGACGCGCCCCCGCCACCGCCGATCCCCGTACTGCCGAGGCCGGGCATCCCGCCACCGCCGCCGATGCCACCACCGCCGCCGCCGGCGCCGCCACCGCCACCCGGATATCCGGAGGGCGGGGTCCGGTCGTCCGGCCGGTAGCCGTCGGTGCTGCCGCTGTCCGGCCCGGGTACGACCAGCTTGGGCCGCTCGGTCTCCACCGCCGTGGGCAGCGGGGACATGGCGGAGTTGGCCGCCGTCTGGTTGTCCCGGTACCAGTTGTCCAGATGGGACTTCGTGTCCCACCAGCCGCCCCGCTTGTGGTCCTCGGCGTTGCCGTCGATCTTCATGGTCGCTTCGAGGTCGTCGGCCTTGTCGCGGAACGCGCCGTCGGCGTACGACGCCGGGTTGCTCTGGTAGTCCTTGCGCAGCGCGGCGAGGAAGCCCGAGGCGCTCTCACCGTCCCGGGCGTCGTCCAGTTCGGTGCCGTTGGGCAGGCTCCACTCGTTCCAGCCGAAGTCGTCCATCAGCGGGATCGGGATGCTGGCGACCGACTTGCGGATGTCCCCCTCGATCCGGGACAACGCGCCGCTGACGTTGGTGGCGTGGGTGATCAGGTCCTCGATGTCCTTGCCGATGTCACCCAGGTGCTCCCGGTACGCGTCGCCGCCGCTGCCCTTCCAGCCGCCGAGCATGTCGGTGAGGCCGCCGGTGTGCGGGCGCTCCGTGCCCGGCGCGATCGGGCCGACGAACGACCGTCCGACCAGCGCGTCCCGCAGGTGCCCCAGGCCGGTGCCGAGGTTGTTCCACCCCACCCCGACCGAACCCACGGTATCCGGGTCCGCGGAGAGCGTCACCTCGCGGACGCACCGCTCCCAGGTCCCTCCTGCCATGGTCGTCTCCCCCTCAGGCCGTGTACGGGTAGGTGGGCGGCTGGCCGCCCGCGGTCGGCGGCGGCGCGGCGGACTCGAGCATCCGCTCGATCTGCTTGCCGTTGGCGGCGTTGCGCGCCTCGGTGTCGCGGAACGCCTGGGCGATGTCCTCCGTGCCCTTCTTCAGCGCCGCGAGCTTGCCGGAGAGCGCCTTGAGGTGCGCCTCCATGTTGGCCGTGGACGTGGTCAGCGCCTGCCACTGCATCCGCGCGTCCTCGTACGCGCCGAAGGGGGTGCCGTTCGGGACGGTCTGCGCGTTGTTGCTGTCGCCCTTCATCCGCTCCTTGATGCGTTCCATCTCGTAGCTGATGGTGTCGTCGACGTACTGCTTCAAGCGCTCGACGTACTCCGCCGCGGCGTCGAGGTCCTCGACGCTGACGTGCAGATCGCCGGTGTCCGGCGGCCTGATGTCACCCATGCTGCTGCCCTCCCCGCTGCCGACCCCCGGTCGGTCCAATACGGACGCAGCGTATCGAGTGACGGCCAGTCGAGGCACCCCCACCCCACGTCACGGAACGCCGATGGGACAACCGCTCGCGGATGCGACGGAGCGCGGGAACCCCAGGGGTTCACGCGCTGCGGGTCGGTCGGCGGCGGCGCAGTACGGAAGACCGTGGGGTAGGGAAAGAGGG
>NZ_JBSGJR010000667.1:0-3398 GCF_053605645.1 Micromonospora sp. NPDC003776 | reverse complement strand
TTGTTCGCTCGTTCAGAGTTGCACAGTGGACGCGTAGCAGCTTCGTAGTCAAGTCCTCGGCCTATTAGTACCGGTCAACTGAACCCGTTACCGGGCTTACATTTCCGGCCTATCAACCCAGTCGTCTAGCTGGGGGCCTTACCCCACAAATGTGGGTGGGATACCTCATCTTGAAGCGAGCTTCCCGCTTAGATGCTTTCAGCGGTTATCCCTTCCGAACGTAGCTAACCAGCCGTGCCCCTGGCGGGACAACTGGCACACCAGAGGTTCGTCCGTCCCGGTCCTCTCGTACTAGGGACAGCCCTTCTCAAGTATCCTACGCGCACGGCGGATAGGGACCGAACTGTCTCACGACGTTCTAAACCCAGCTCGCGTACCGCTTTAATGGGCGAACAGCCCAACCCTTGGGACCTGCTACAGCCCCAGGATGCGACGAGCCGACATCGAGGTGCCAAACCATCCCGTCGATATGGACTCTTGGGGAAGATCAGCCTGTTATCCCCGGGGTACCTTTTATCCGTTGAGCGACACCGCTTCCACATGCCAGTGCCGGATCACTAGTCCCGACTTTCGTCCCTGCTCGACCTGTCAGTCTCACAGTCAAGCTCCCTTGTGCACTTGCACTCAACACCTGATTGCCAACCAGGCTGAGGGAACCTTTGGGCGCCTCCGTTACCCTTTAGGAGGCAACCGCCCCAGTTAAACTACCCACCAGACACTGTCCCTGAACCGGATAACGGTCCGAAGTTAGATACCCAAATCAACCAGAGTGGTATTTCAAGATTGCCTCCACCCTAACTGGCGTTAGAGCTTCACCGGCTCCCACCTATCCTACACAAGCTAACTCAGATACCAATGTCAAGCTATAGTAAAGGTCCCGGGGTCTTTCCGTCCTGCCGCGCGTAACGAGCATCTTTACTCGTAATGCAATTTCGCCGGGCCTGTGGTTGAGACAGTGGGGAAGTCGTTACGCCATTCGTGCAGGTCGGAACTTACCCGACAAGGAATTTCGCTACCTTAGGATGGTTATAGTTACCACCGCCGTTTACTGGCGCTTAAGTTCTCCGCTTCGCCCCGAAGAGCTAACAGGTCCCCTTAACGTTCCAGCACCGGGCAGGCGTCAGTCCATATACATCGAATTACTTCTTCGCATGGACCTGTGTTTTTAGTAAACAGTCGCTTCCCCCTGCTCTCTGCGGCCATACAACGCTCCACCCGCGCGGGGCTTCACGTCTCCGGCCCCCCTTCTCCCTAAGTTACGGGGGCAATTTGCCGAGTTCCTTAACCACAGTTCGCCCGATCGCCTCGGTATTCTCTACCTGACCACCTGTGTCGGTTTGGGGTACGGGCCGCTAAGAACTCGCTAGAGGCTTTTCTCGGCAGCATAGGATCACTGACTTCACCTGAATCGGCTCGGCATCACGTCTCAGCCTATATGCGCCGCGGATTTGCCTACGGCACGGCCTACACGCTTACCCCGGCACAACCACCGGCCGGGCTCAGCTACCTTCCTGCGTCACCCCATCGCTTGACTACTACCCGCCAGGTTCCCACGCTCCCCACCATTGACCCGAAGGTCGCCGGCAGTTCGGGTGGTTAGCACAACGAGGTTCATCAGGGTCGCTCTTTCGCGGGTACGGGAATATCAACCCGTTGTCCATCGACTACGCCTCTCGGCCTCGCCTTAGGTCCCGACTCACCCAGGGCGGATTAGCCTGGCCCTGGAACCCTTGGTCATCCGGCGGAAGGGTTTCTCACCCTTCTTTCGCTACTCATGCCTGCATTCTCACTCGTGCCGCGTCCACAACTAGGTCACCCCGTTGCTTCACCCCCGGCACGACGCTCCCCTACCCATCCACACACCTGCACAAGGAATCAAGTCCAAGCGAGGTTAAAATGTGAATGCCACAGCTTCGGCGGTGTGCTTGAGCCCCGCTACATTGTCGGCGCGGAACCACTTGACCAGTGAGCTATTACGCACTCTTTAAAGGGTGGCTGCTTCTAAGCCAACCTCCTGGTTGTCTATGCGACCCCACATCCTTTTCCACTTAGCACACGCTTAGGGGCCTTAGCTGGTGATCTGGGCTGTTTCCCTCTCGACTACGAAGCTTATCCCCCGCAGTCTCACTGCCGCGCTCTCACTTACCGGCATTCGGAGTTTGGCTGATTTCGGTAAGCTTGTGGGCCCCCTAGACCATCCAGTGCTCTACCTCCGGCAAGAAACACGCGACGCTGCACCTAAATGCATTTCGGGGAGAACCAGCTATCACGGAGTTTGATTGGCCTTTCACCCCTAACCACAGGTCATCCCCCAACTTTTCAACGTTGGTGGGTTCGGCCCTCCACGCGGTCTTACCCGCGCTTCAGCCTGCCCATGGCTAGATCACTCCGCTTCGGGTCTAGAGCATGCGACTGAAAACGCCCTATTCAGACTCGCTTTCGCTACGGCTCCCCCACACGGGTTAACCTCGCCACATGCCACTAACTCGCAGGCTCATTCTTCAAAAGGCACGCCGTCACCCCGCAAGGCTCCGACGGATTGTAGGCGAACGGTTTCAGGTACTATTTCACTCCCCTCCCGGGGTACTTTTCACCATTCCCTCACGGTACTCGTCCGCTATCGGTCACCAGGAAGTATTTAGGCTTACCAGGTGGTCCTGGCAGATTCACGGCAGATTTCAGGAGTCCGCCGCTACTCGGGAACACCCACAGAAGACCAGCCACTTTCACCTACCGGACTATCACCGCCTACGGTTGGCTTTTCCACACCATTCGGCTAGCAACTGGCTTTGTAACTCCTCAAACGAGTGTCAGCTCGTTTCGCAGGGTCCCACAACCCCGACCACGCAACCCCTGACAGGTATCACACGCAGCCGGTTTAGCCTCAATCCGCTTTCGCTCGCCACTACTCACGGAATCACTATTTGTTTTCTCTTCCTACGGGTACTGAGATGTTTCACTTCCCCGCGTTCCCCCCACACACCCTATGTGTTCAGGTGCGGGTGACATCACATGACTGATGCCGGGTTTCCCCATTCGGACACCCTGGGATCACAGCTTGGTTGACAGCTCCCCCAGGCCTATCGCGGCCTCCCACGTCCTTCATCGGCTCCTGGTGCCAAGGCATCCACCGTTCGCCCTTGACAACTTGACCACAAAGATGCTCGCGTCCACTGTGCAATTCTCAACAAACGACCAACCCACAACCCGAACAGTTCCCCACCAGCCCGGCGACCCGCCGGCGGTATGAGAAACCAGGCCATGCCTGGCGCCTCCCTCACCCACAGGTGAGGTCATGGCTCTGAAAGACAACCCAACGGTTGTTCCTTCAGGACCCAACAGGGTGCTTAGCGCTTCCTCCCAGCCGCACCGGTCATCCGCTCCACACCACCCCAAAG
>NZ_JBSGJR010000666.1:0-3418 GCF_053605645.1 Micromonospora sp. NPDC003776 | reverse complement strand
GCACGCCGAGCGCTGGCGCCACCGCGCCCGGCCGCGGCGTCAGGCCGGGCGGGCGCCGACCGCGTCGCGGACCTCCGCGCCCTGGTCGCCCTCGACCGCACGGGCGCAGTGCGCGCAGCAGAAGAAGCGGCCGGAGACCTCGACACCGTGGCCGACGATCTTCGTCTGGCAGTGTTCGCAGATCGGCGCCATCCGGTTGATGGCGCACTCGAAGGAGTCGAACGTGTGCGTGTCACCGCTGACCGTGCGCACCTCGAACGACATCCAGTAGTCGTTGCCGCAGACCTCACAGGTTGCCATACGAAACCCCCCGAAAACGGACCCGTCATCCCAGGGTCGGGGAGCGGACACATCGAGGCAACCGAAACCGGCGAACCTGATCCGGCTCGACGGCGAGTCGCCTCCGGCGTGTCGTGCGTTAGGCCTGGTGAACGCCCTCGAACCCCGGAGGACCCCGTGATCAAGCGCAGCAAGCTCTTCGGCAACCAGACCCGGGTCACCTTCTGCCTGCCCCGGGACACCCCGCCCGGCACGGTGAGCGTGGTCGGCTGCTTCAACGACTGGCAGCCCGGCCGGCACGAGCTGGTGACCCGGCGGGACGGCACCCGGACCGTGACCGTCCGGCTGGCGCCGGGCGAGTACCGGTTCCGCTACCTGGCCACCGGTGGGGTGTGGCTGGACGACGACGGCGCGGACGCGATCGACGAGCAGGGCAGCCGACTGCTGCTCTGACCGCCGCCGGCGGTCCCGGTCAGCCCTGCTTCGGCTCCAGCCGGATGGAGATCGAGTTCACGCAGTGCCGGGTGTCCTTCGGGGTGAAGCCCTCACCCTCGAAGACGTGCCCCAGATGGCTGTCGCAGCGGGCACACCGGATCTCCGTACGCCGCATGCCGAGGGTGTTGTCGGGGATCTCCTTCACCGCGCCCGGGATGGCGTCGTCGAAGCTCGGCCAGCCGCAGTGCGAGTCGAACTTGTCGTCGCTGCGGAACAGTTCCGCCCCGCAGGCCCGGCAGTGGTAGACGCCGGGGGTCTTGGTGTCGACGTACTCGCCGGTCCACGGCCGCTCGGTGCCGGCCTCGCGGAGCACCCGGAACTCCTCGGGGCTCAGCCGGACCCGCCACTCTTCCTCGGTACGGGGCAGTTCGCTCTCGGAAAGACTCACCGGTCAACGGTACGCCGCGCGTCGGTGGCATCGCATAAGGTCGCGCCATGGCTGGCAGCAAGGCCGCGGCCGAGGAGATCGAGGTCGCCGGGCAGACCGTACGGCTCAGCAGCCCGGACCGGGTGATCTTCCCGCAGCGCGGCTTCACCAAGGCGGACGTCTTCCACTACTACCTCTCCGTGGGCGAGGGGATCACGCGCGCGCTGCGGGACCGGCCCACCACCCTGCAGCGCTTCCCGGAGGGCATCGAGGGAGAGATGTTCTTCCAGAAGCGGGTGCCGACCCGCGGCGTGCCGCCCTGGATCCGCACCGCGGAGATCGCCTTCCCGAGCGGACGCAAGGCCGCCGAGCTCTGTCCCGCCGACCTGGCGCACGTGGCCTGGGCGGCCCAGATGGGCACCGTGGTGTTCCACCCGTGGCCGGTCCGGGCCGCCGACGTCGACCGCCCCGACGAGCTGCGGATCGACCTGGACCCGCAGCCGGGCACCGACTTCACCCACGCGGTGACCGCCGCCGGGGAGCTCCGGGCCCTCCTGGACGAGCTGGGCGCGACCGGCTGGCCGAAGACCTCCGGTGGCCGAGGGGTGCACGTCTACCTGCGCATCCACCCCCGCTGGACGTTCGTCGAGGTACGCCGGGCCACCATCGCGCTGGCCCGGGAGCTGGCCCGCCGCCGCCCTGAGCTGGTCACCACCGCGTGGTGGAAGGAGGAGCGCGGCAGCCGGGTCTTCGTCGACTTCAACCAGATGGCCCGGGACCGGACCATCGCCTGCGCGTACTCGCTGCGGGCCAACGCGCGGGCCACCGTCTCCACCCCGGTCGACTGGGACGAACTGACGGAGGTGGACCCGGACGACTTCCACCTCGGCAGCGTGCCGGCCCGCTTCGCCGAGCGGGGCGACCCGCACGCCGGCATCGACGACGCCCCGTGGGACATCACCCCGCTGCTGGAGTGGGCCGAGCGGGACGCGGCGGCCGGCGAGGGCGACCTGCCGTACCCGCCCGAATATCCCAAGATGCCGGGCGAGCCGAAGCGGGTGCAGCCCTCCAAGGACCGGGACCGCCCCCGCGCCTGACCTCAGCGCCCAACGGCCTCGGTAACGATCATGTAACGGGCGCGAACCTTTCCCGCCCCTCGGGTGGTCTCCCTGGACATCGCCCCGTCCGGGGCAGGGGAGGACGTCGGATGAAGCTGGTGTGGAGGCGGGCCGTCGAGGCGCGCGGGCTACTGCTCGCGGCCGCGGTCGCGGCCCTGGTGGCGGTCGGGCTGGTCACCGGGCTCTCCGACTACAACCGCCGGGCCGTCGACGCCGGCCAGCGCGCCGTGCTCGAAGCCGCCCCGGCCGAGGAGCGCAGCCTGCTGGTCAGCGGCTCCGGCGGCAAGGACGCCGCCGCGTACGCCGACCGGGACCGGGCGGTCCGCGCCCAGTTCACCGACGGGCTGGAGGGTGTGGCGGTCACCGTCGCCGCCGCCCGCTACGGCACCGGGCGGGAACTGACGGGCGACCTCGGCGACGCCCGGGTCGGTGACGACCCGATGTTCGCCAACCTCGCCACGCTGACCGACCTGCCCGCGCACGCCGAACTCACCGCCGGGTCCTGGCCCAGCCCGGGGGCGAGTCCGTTGCAGGTGACCCTGCCCGAGAAGGCCGCCGGCCAACTGCGGCTGCGGGTCGGGGACCGGGTGCCGCTCTACGACCGCAGCGCCGAGCGGGCCGGCGCCGTCGTGCTCGCCGGCACCTGGCGACCTCGCGACCCGGGGGACGCGTACTGGCGGCTCGCCCCGGGCGTGGGGACCAGCCAGGGGACCGGCGCCGTCACCTCGTACGGTCCGTTCGCGCTGGACCCGACCGACTTCGCGGCCACCTTCACCGGCTCCACCTCGGCGGCCTGGCTGGTCGCCCCCGACCTCGCCGCGGTGCCGCCGAGCCGGCTCACCGCGCTCAACGCGGCCCTGGACACCGTCGCGGCGAAGCTTCCCGACGCGACCGGCCTCGGCTCCTCCGCCGCCACCGCCAGCAACCTGGACCGGCTCGCCGACCGGCTCGGCCGCGCCGACCTGGTCGGCCGGTCCGCCCTGCTGACCCCACTGCTGCTGATCGTGGTCCTCGGCGGGTACGCCCTGGTGCTGGTGGCCGCGCTGCTCAACGAGGACCGGCGGGCATGCCCCGCACGTAGAGCTCGAAGTGGCTGATGTAGCCGTCGCCCAGCTCGTCGCTCTCCTCCACCATGACGATGTCGTTGATCAGGCGGCGG
>NZ_JBSGJR010000665.1:0-3421 GCF_053605645.1 Micromonospora sp. NPDC003776 | reverse complement strand
TCGGCATGACATGGGGCGGCGACCTTATTTGGTACGCCGACTTCGCCGATCGCCGGCTCAAGGCGCTGCGCCCCAGCGATGTGCTTGCCGGAACGCCGCCGGCCGCCCCACCGTTGCCGCCCCGGTGGCGAGCACCGAGGGCAGCCGGGCCGCGATCGGCACGGTCCCGGCCACCGAGGGGCCGGGCTGGACCTCGCTGGACGTCGGCTCACCCTTCGACTACGCCCGGCAGGGCATCCTGTACGTCGCCGCACACCTGCCCCGCCCCAGCGTCTCCGGGCTGCCCGACGCGGCCGGTGAGGAGCTGCTGGCGCTGGTCGGGGCGCTCGGTGGGCGTACCCTCGGGCTCTTCTCCTCGCGACGGGCCGCGCAGCAGGCGGCGGAGCTGCTGCGCGCGCGGACCGACCTGCCGGTGCTGCTCCAGGGCGAGGAGGCGCTGCCGCTGCTGGTGCGCCGCTTCCGTGAGGAGCGGGAGAGCTGCCTGTTCGGGGTGATGTCGCTCTGGCAGGGGGTGGACGTGCCGGGCGACTCCTGTCAGCTCGTGGTCATCGACCGGCTGCCCTTCCCCCGGCCGGACGAGCCGCTCGCGGCGGCCCGGGCGGCGGCGGTGGACGCCGGCGGCGGCTCCGGCTTCGCGGCGGTCAGCGTGCCGATCGCGGCGGTCCGGCTGGCCCAGGGCGTCGGCCGGCTGATCCGGGCCACCGGCGACCGGGGCGTGGTGGCGGTGCTCGACTCCCGGCTGGAGACCGCCCGCGGGTATGGCCCGTTCCTGCGGCGCTCGCTGCCGCCGTTCTGGTACACCACCCGCCCCGACGTGGCCCGGGGCGCCCTGGAACGCCTCGGCAAGAGCTGAACCGGCGCCGTTCCCCGGCCTGCCTGTCCCCTGGGCGGCAGGAGACGCGGGACGGTCAGGGGGCGTGGGAGGCGACCACGACGGCGTCCGGCGGGGTGTCCGGCACGGTACGCGCGGCGAGCCGGCGGATGGCCGTGTTCAGCACCGCGATCAGCGGCACCGCGACCAGCGCCCCGGCGATCCCGGCGAGCACCACGCCGGCGGCGATCCCGATGATCACGGCGAGCGGGTGGACGGCCACCGCCCGGCCCATGATCAGCGGCTGGAGGATGTGCCCCTCGACCTGCTGCACACCGATCACCGCGCCCAGGATGATCAACGCGGTCACGGGGCCGCTGTCGACCAGCGCCACCAGGACCGCCACCACACCGGACAGGGTGGCCCCGACGATCGGGATGAAGGCGCCCAGGAAGACCAGCGCGGCCAGCGGGAAGGCGAACGGGACGTGGAAGATGACCAGGAAGATCCCGATGCCGACCGCGTCGATGAAGGCGACCAGCACGGTGGCCCGGACGTACGCGCCGAGCGTCGCCCAGGAGGCCCGGCCCGCGTCGTCCACCTTCCAGCGCGCCTTCACCGGCAGCAGCCGGACCAGGAAGCGCCAGATCTTGTTGCCGTCCCGCAGGAAGAAGAAGGTCGCGAAGAGCACCAGGACGGTGCCGGTGAGCACCTCGGCCAGGGTGGCCGCGGTGGAGAGGGCACCCTGGCCGAACTTCGAGGTGTTGCCGTTGACCCAGCTCTGAGCCTCGTCGATGTATCGGTTGAGCTGGCTGTCGGAGAGGTGCAGCGGGCCGGTCTTGAGCCAGTTCTGGATCTGCCGGACACCTTGCGAGGTCTTCTCGCTCAGCTCCGGCACGCCCTGGATGAACTCGTTCACCACCAGGGTCAGCGTGCCGATCACCGCGGCCAGGCCGCCGACCAGCACCACCCCGGTGGCCAGCGAGCGGGGGAAGTGGGCCTTGAGCAGCCAGCCGACCGCCGGGGCGAGCAGCGCGGAGAGCAGCAACGCCACCGTCACCGGGATGATCACGATGCGGATGGTGCCGATGATGTTGAGCAGCGCCCAGGCGACGATGCCGACCACGATGAGCCGCCACGACCAGGCCGCCGCGATCCGCAGCGCGTGCGGCACCTCGGTGTCGTCCTGGCTGACCGTCGAGGCGACCGGCGCGGCCGCCGGTTCGGCGCCGACCACGGTCGCCGCCGCGGGCGCCGCCGGGCCCGGCGAGGACGATGCGGCCACCTCCGAGTCCCCCGGCGCGACCTCCGGGTGGACCCGGTTGGCCCGCGCCGATTCCCGGCCGGACTCGTACGCGCGGCGGAGCCGTCCGCGCAGCGCCTCGAAGCGGCTCAAGCGCACCTCCCGCAAACTTTGGCCCGCCCCCGTCACAGGGGGGACAGGATACGTCCGTCCGCCCCACCCTAGGGCGGCTCCGCCACACATTGCCCCTCCCCCGTTGCGCTCAACCACCAGAGGATCGACCGTGACGTACGCGGTAGCGTCTTCGCGTGACCGCCGACCAGAACCTCGACACCGGCCTGCCGATCCGTCTGCTGCACGACCGCGTGCTGGTGCGTACGGAGAACGGCGAGGGTGAGCGCCGGTCCACCGCCGGCATCGTGATCCCCGCGACCGCGGCCGTGGGCAAGCGGCTGGCCTGGGCCACCGCGGTGGGCGTGGGCCCGCACGTGCGCTCCATCGTCGCCGGCGACCGGGTGCTTTTCGACCCCGACGAGCGGTCCGAGGTCGAACTGCACGGCCGGGCGTACGTGCTGTTGCGGGAGCGGGACGTGCACGCCGTCGCCGCGGAACGGGTGGAGCGCGAGTCGACCGGCTCGACCGGCCTCTACCTCTAGGACCCTCCACCCGCCCCCGGGCGCCGTTTGCACCGCTGTCCGGCGGGAAGCCCAGGCACCTCAGCGCCCTGGGGAGGGACCGATGCCGGTACTCGTGAAGAAGATACTGACCTGGGGATTCGTCATATTCCTGATCTACTTCATGGCATTCCGGCCGGACGGCGCCGCGCAGGTCTTCAAGGGGATCGGGGCCGCCCTGATGGCCATCTTCCAGGGCTTCGGCGACTTCCTCACCGGCCTGATGAGCTGACCCCGGTCCAGGGTCAGGCCCCCGGGGGCCAGGGGGCTGCCGGACGCGGGCCGTACCAGCCGGGCGGGCCGTAGCCGGCCGGGTGGGCCGGGGGTGGAGGCGGGGCCAGCACCACCGGGATCGGCACCACCGGCTCGTCCGGCGCCTCGACCGCCCGCTGCGACCCGTCGGGGAACCGCAGGTGGTAGCGCTGCCCGTCCCAGACCCCGACCGGGGCCTGCGGGTCCCGCCCCACGAAGAACGACCGGTACGCACTGATCGCGTCGAGCAGATCCCGTTCCTCCCGGACCGTCCGCTCCCGGTCGGCCGGCTTGCGGTCCAGTCCCCGCCGCATGCTGTCCCGCAGCAGCGCCAGCCGGGTGGCGGCGAACTGGTAGCCGCGCATCGCCCGCACCCCGCCGTCGCCGGCCACCCGCCGTCGCCGGCCACCCGCCGGGCCCAGGTGCGCGCCGCGTGCCGGC
>NZ_JBSGJR010000664.1:0-3433 GCF_053605645.1 Micromonospora sp. NPDC003776 | reverse complement strand
GCGGAACTGCACAACCAGCGGGTGGCGCCGTTCGCGGAGCACTCGCAGCGGATCTGGGCGCAGCTGCGCCAGGAAAGCAACGGGCCGTCGGGGATCGCGGCGAGCGACTCGGCGTAGCGGGCGGTGAGGGCGTCGTGCTGGTCGGGGAAGATGGCGTCGAGCACCCGGTACCCGGCCGCGGCCACGGCGGCGTCGACCGACTCCGAGCCGTCGGCGGGCGGCGCGATCAGGTACGGCTGGTAGGGCGTGCCGGCGATGGCGTTGACGGCGTCGTAGATGGCGCCGTGCACCATCGCCGCCCCGCGGGACTGGACCTGCGGCGCCTGGCGCGCGACGTCCCAGATCGCCGTCTCGGCGTGCAGGTCCCAGGTGAGCACGGATGCGGCGGACGCGGCGCCGGCCGATGCCCGGGCGGCCGACGGCGCGACCGCGAGCGGCGAGCCGGCGGCCAGGACGGCGGCGACGGCCGCGCACGTGGCGCGGCGCACCATGCGAAGACTGCGTGTCATGAGGTCTCTCCTCGCTGCTTCCGACCCGTCGATTCACCCCGTGTCACGAGGTCACAGCATTGAGCATGTCGACAGTAGACGCTTGCATTCGCACGAGTCGATAGGCTGATCGGCCGTACCGCGGGCATACTCCCCGGCATGCGCGTGCCGTTCCCCGAGCCCGGCCCGTCCTCGGACGTGCCGGCCCTGCTGCTCACCTACCTCGACTACTACCGGGACACCGTCGCCGACCGGCTCGCCGGCCTGACCGACGCGCAGGCCCGCACCAGCCGGGTGCCGTCCGACTGGACCCCGGTGGAGCTGGTGAAGCACCTGACCTTCATGGAGCGGCGCTGGCTGGTATGGGGTTTCCTCGGCGAGCCGGTCCCCGACCCGTGGGGCGACCGCGCCGACGACCGCTGGCACGTCGACCCGGACGAGACCGTGGCCGACCTGGTGGCCGCCCTGCGCCGGGGCGGCGAGCGGACCCGGGCGATCGTCGCGGCGACGCCGCTGGACACCCCCGCCGCGCTCGGCGGCCGGTTCACCGACCCCGCGCGCCGGCCGACCCTCACCGCGATCCTCTTCCACGTGCTGCAGGAGTACGCCCGGCACGCCGGCCACCTCGACGTCGCCCGCGAGCTGGCCGACGGCCGGACCGGTGAGTGACTCAGCCGACGCCGGCCGGCGCGATCGGGCCGCCGACCGTCAGCGGAAGTCCTCCTCGCGGTACTCGCCGGCCGGCCGCCCGCCGGCGTGCTTGTCCCGCTCGGCGGCGCGCAGCTCGGTCCGGCGGATCTTCCCCGAGATGGTCTTCGGCAGCTCGGCGAACTCCAACCGCCGCACCCGCAGATACGGGGCCAGCCGCGCCCGCGAGTGCGCGAACACCGCCGCCGCCGTCTCCGCGGTCGGCTCCCACCCGGGAGCGAGCACCACGTACGCCTTCGGCACCGCGAGGCGCACCGGATCCGGCGACGGCACCACCGCCGCCTCGGCCACCGCCTCGTGTTCCAGCAGCACGCTCTCCAGCTCGAACGGCGACACCCGGTAGTCCGACGCCTTGAACACGTCGTCGGTGCGCCCCACGTAGGTCAGGTAGCCGTCGGCGTCCCGGGAGGCGATGTCCCCGGTGTGGTAGAAGCCGTCCCGCATCGCGGTGGCCGTCAGCTCCTCGTCGCCGTGGTAGCCGACCATCAGCGCGGTCGGCCGGTGCGCCAGGTCCAGGCACACCTCCCCGTCGTCGCCCGGCTCACCGGTCACCGGGTCGACCAGCGTCACCACGTACCCGGGCAGCGGGCGCCCCATCGAACCGGGCTTCACCGGCGCCCCGGGCGGGTTGCCGATCTGCGCGGTGGTCTCGGTCTGCCCGTACCCGTCCCGGACCGTCACCCCCCACGCGACCTCGACCTGCTCGATCACCTCGGGGTTCAACGGCTCCCCCGCCCCGACCACGCTGCGCGGCGGGCGCCTCAACTGGCGCAGGTCGGCCTGGATGAGCATCCGCCACACAGTCGGCGGTGCGCAGAAGCTGGTCACCCCGCACCGGTCCATCGCGGCCATCAGCCCCGCCGGGTCGAAACGGGAGTAGTTGTAGACGAAGACCGTGGCGCCCGCGTTCCACGGCGCGAAGACGTTGCTCCAGGCGTGCTTCGCCCAGCCCGGGGAGGAGATGTTCAGGTGCACGTCGCCCGGGCGCAGCCCGATCCAGTACATGGTGGACAGATGCCCCACCGGGTAGGAGGCGTGGGTGTGCTCGACCAGCTTCGGTCGGGCGGTCGTGCCGGAGGTGAAGTAGAGCAGCAGCGGATCATCCGCCCGGGTCGGCCCGTCCGGCGTGAACCCGGCGTCCTCGGCGTACGCGTCGGCGTAGGCGTGCCAACCGTCGAGCGGCGGGCCGACCGCGATCCGGGTGTAGTCCCCGGGCACCTCGGCGAACTTGCCGGCGTGCTCGGCGCCGACCACCACGTGCCTCGCCGCCCCGCGTTCCAGGCGGTCGGCCAGATCCGCCGGGCCGAGCAGCGGGGTGGCCGGGATGACCACGGCCCGCAGCTTGATCGCGGCGAGGATGGTCTCCCAGAGTTCGAGCTGGTTGCCGAGCATCAGGATCAGCCGGTCCCCGGCCCGTACGCCCCGGGCGCGCAGCCAGTTCGCCACCTGGTTCGAACGGCGGGACAGTTCGGCGTACGACCAGCGGCCCTCGCCGCCGTCCGCCTCGACGATCCACAGCGCCGGGGTGTCGTTGCCCTCGGCGAGCACGTCGAACCAGTCCAGCGCCCAGTTGAACTCGGTGAGGGTCGGCCAGCGGAACTTCCCGTACGCGGTCTCGGGATCCTCGCGGTGCGCGAGCAGGAAGTCGCGCGCCTCGCGGAAGGCCTGGGTGCCGGCGGTGGCCATGGGGGTGTCCTTCCTGTCAGCCGGCGCGCGGCCGGGAGGGGGACGGCGCCGCACGCAGTACGCTGATCCTCGATCAGGTGACGCGGGTCTCACCACCCCCGGACGGGGGTGGCCGGCGGGAGGTGGGGACGGTGCCGACGCTGTATCCGCGCGACGACGCCGACCAGCTTCGCGGCGCGCTGCTCACCCTGCGCCGGGGCACCGGACTGCCGGTCGCCTTCGGCGGGCTCGTCCAGGCCGGCGGGCCGCCCCGGATGACCATCACCGAGCTGGCCGGCACCACCACGTCGGCGCTGCGCGGGCTGGCCATCCACCCCGGCGCCGGGCTCGGCGGCAAGGCCCTCGCCCTGGGCCTGCCGCTGCGGGTCGACGACTACCCCGTCGCCCGCTCGATCAGCCACGAGTACGACGCGCCGGTCGGCGCGGAAGGGCTGCGCTCGGTGGTCGCCGTACCGGTGGTGGTGCGCCGGCAGGTCCGCGCGGTCCTCTGCGGCGCGGTACGCCAGCGGCTCAGCCTGGGTGACCGGCTGGTGGCCGTTGTCGTCGACGTG
>NZ_JBSGJR010000663.1:0-3440 GCF_053605645.1 Micromonospora sp. NPDC003776 | reverse complement strand
GGACCACCTCCACGCCGGCCGGGGCGGCGGCCGCCGGACGTACGCCGGCCTCGGCGAGCAGCCGGGCGACCAGCCGGTCGGTGGCCACCTCGTCGAGCCGGGTGGCGACGTACCAGGCGGCGCCGGCGCCGACCGGGTGCCGGGTGAGCGCGGGCACCCCGGGCAGCGGCCCGTCGGCGTACGTGGCGAGCACCTCGGCGCCCTCGGCGTGCAGCCACTCGGTCCACACGTCGGCGCTCGCGCCGTCGTCGAGGCGGACCCGCTCGCCCTGGCGCAGCGGGAAGAACTCCTCGGTGCGCACCCCGAGCAGCTCCCGGTAGGCGCCCGGGTAGCCGCCGAGCCGGATGTGGTCGTGCTCGTCGACGATGCCGCTGAAGTACGTCACCAGCACCGTTCCGCCGGCCTCGACGTACCGGCGCAGCGCCTCGGCGTCGGCGTCGCGGACCAGGTAGAGGGTGGGCACCAGGACGAGCCGGTAGCCGGACAGGTCGCTGGCCGGGTGCACCACGTCGGCGGTGACGCCGGCCCGCCAGAGCGCGCCGTGCAGGGCGGCCAGCCGGTCGGCGTACGTCACGTCGACGCTGGGGTGGGAGTCGAGTTCGGCGCCCCACCAGGCCTCGTAGTCGAAGAGGATCGCCACGTCGGCGTCGACCCGGCTGCCGCGTACCTCGGCCAGGGCCTTCAGGTCGGCGCCGAGCCGGCACACCTCGCGGTAGACCTTGGTCTCCGGACCGGCGTGCGGGACCAGCGCGGAGTGGAACTTCTCGGCGCCGGCTCGGGAGGCCCGCCACTGGAAGAAGAGCACCCCGTCGGCGCCGCGCGCCACGTGCGCGAGGCTGTTGCGGCGCAGCTGGCCGGGCGTCTTCGCGACGTTGCGCGGCTGCCAGTTGACGGCGCTGGTGGAGTGTTCCATCAGCAGCCACGGCGCGCCGCCGGCGACCCCGCGGGTGTGGTCGGCGGCGAGAGCCAGGTTGACCTGCGGCTGCGGGTCGGCGGCGGTGAGGTAGTGGTCGTTGGCCACCAGGTCCACATCGGCCGCCCACGAGTGGTAGTCGAGGTACTTGACGCCGGTGCCGATCATGAAGTTCGTGGTGACCGGCTGCGGGGCGAGCCGGGTCAGCAGCTCCCGCTCGGCGCGCAGTTGGGCGCGCTGCTCGTCGGAGGAGAAGCGCAGGAAGTCCAACTGCTGGGTGGGGTTGGCGAAGGTCGGCGCGGTCCGCGGCGGGTTGATCTCGGCCCAGTCGTGGTAGCGCTGGCTCCAGAACGCGGTGCCCCAGGCGGCGTTGAGCGCGTCCAGGTCGCCGTAGCGGTCGCGCAGCCAGCGGCGGAACGCCTCGGCGCTGACGTCGCAGTAGCAGTGCACGTTGTGGCAGCCCAACTCGTTGGAGACGTGCCACATCACCACGGCCGGGTGGTCGGCGTACCGGCCGGCGACGGCCTCGACCAGGGCCAGCGAGCGCTCCCGGAAGACCGGTGAGCTGGGACAGTACGCCTGCCGGCCGCCCGGCCAGAGCACCGTCCCGTCGGCTCGGCGGGGCAGCGTCTCGGGGTGGCGGTGGGCCAGCCACGGTGGCGGGCTGGCGGTGGCGGTGGCCAGGTCGACGCTGATCCCGCCGTCGTGCAGCAGGTCCAGGGCCCGGTCCAGCCAGCCGAACTCGAAGCGGCCGGGGGCGGGCTCCAGCAGGGCCCAGGAGAAGATCCCGACCGAGACCAGGTTGACCCCGGCCCGGCGCATCAGCGCGACGTCCTCGGCCCAGGTCTCCTCGGGCCACTGCTCCGGGTTGTAGTCGGCGCCGTACCAGATGCTCTCGCCGTGCCAGGTCCGCATGACAGCAGAGCGTGCCCCGGAGCGGCACCCAAGTCAACACTTTCCAACATCGACAGCTCTTACAACGTTTACCTGGCCAACGCCTTGTCACAACTGGGTTA
Source organism: Micromonospora sp. NPDC003776 (assembly GCF_053605645.1). Classification (NCBI taxonomy): domain Bacteria; kingdom Bacillati; phylum Actinomycetota; class Actinomycetes; order Micromonosporales; family Micromonosporaceae; genus Micromonospora; species Micromonospora sp. NPDC003776. The sequence goes on along the minus strand of NZ_JBSGJR010000663.1, from coordinate 1,511 downwards.
TCGCTGTCCGTCCGCCCCCTTGACAGCGCGGAACCAAGGGGTAGCTTCAACCGCCACCGGCTGTTTGTGTTCGGACATGTGGATTCACGGTGGATCGACCACTGCCAGCACGAACACCGATCCCCGCCACCCATCACGGCCCTTGGGCGCAGCGCACCTCTTCCACGCAGGAGGCACAATGTCCCGTCCCCGCTCGCAAGCCGAATACCTCGCCCGACTCGTACCCCCGTCCGTCGCCGGCCTGAACCGCCGCTCGCTGCTCGCCGGCGCGGCCGGCGCGGGCGCGCTGCTGGGCACGGGACTGCTCGCCGGCTGCGGCTCCGACTCCGGCTCCGGCGGCGACGCCAAGACCGTGTCGCTGGGCTCGAACCAGTCGGACCCCAAACCGAAGGACGTCATCGCCAAGGTGATGGACGGCTTCAAGACGTCGTCCGGGGTCACCGTCAACATCAACACGGTCGACCACAACACGTTCCAGGAGAACATCAACAACTACCTGCAGGGCAAGCCGGACGACGTGTTCACCTGGTTCGCCGGCTACCGGATGCGATTCTTCGCCGCGAAGGGCCTGACCGGCGACGTCAGCGACGTGTGGGGCAAGCTCTCCGGCTACTCCGACGCCTTCAAGAAGGCCTCCACCGGTGACGATGGCAAGCAGTACTTCGTGCCGGCGTCGTACTACCCGTGGGCGGTCTTCTACCGCAAGTCGGTCTGGCAGCAGCACGGCTACCAGGTGCCGAAGACGCTCGACGAGCTGAACACCCTCGGCGCGCAGATGAAGAAGGACGGCCTCAACCCGATCGCCTTCGGCGACAAGGACGGCTGGCCCGCCATGGGCACCTTCGACATCCTCAACCTGCGGATCAACGGCTACCAGTTCCACGTCGACCTGATGGCCGGCAAGGAGGCATGGACCTCCGACAAGGTGAAGAAGGTCTTCGACACCTGGGCCGGCCTGCTCCCCCTCCACCAGCCCGACGCGCTCGGCCGGACCTGGCAGGAGGCCGCCCAGTCGCTGCAGCAGAAGAAGAGCGGCATGTACCTGCTCGGCCTCTTCGTCGCCCAGCAGTTCAACAACGACGAGCAGGACGACCTGGACTTCTTCACCTTCCCCGAGGTCGACTCGACCATCGGCGCGAAGGCGCTCGACGCCCCGATCGACGGCTACATGATGGCCCGCAAGCCCAAGTCCGAGGCCACCGCCAAGAAGCTGCTGGAATACCTCGGCTCCAAGGACGCCGCGAACATCACCGTCAAGAACGACCCGAGCACCCTGGTCGCCAACACCAGCGCGGACACCAGCGGCTACACCGCGCTGCAGAAGAAGGCCGCCGAGCTGGTCGGCTCGGCCACCGAGATCGCTCAGTTCCTCGACCGGGACACCCGGCCGGACTTCGCCTCCACGGTGATGATCCCGGCCCTGCCCACCGCTCCCGGCTGGGCGGCCGGCTCCCGCTGGTACCGGTGTGACCTGAGCGAGCTGACCACGGTCGAGGTGGCGGCCCGGGTGG
>NZ_JBSGJR010000662.1:0-3442 GCF_053605645.1 Micromonospora sp. NPDC003776 | reverse complement strand
CGCTGGGCTGGTGGGGGGGGCGGGGGGCTATTAGTACATCTGGGTCCGCCTTTAAATTTTTTGGCGGGACGATCCGCCGGTGGATTTACTTTGCGCGGGCCGGAGCCGCCCCTACAGCACGCGGGGCGGGGTGTTGCCGGCGGCGACGATGGCCTTGCGGATCGGCACCGCGGCCAGCAGCGCGAACCCGACCACGAAGAAGATCAGCAGGGAGACCAGGCCCACTCGGTAGGAGGAGGTGAGCTGGAACACCAGGCCGAAGGCGAGCGGCCCGAGCCAGCTGGTGCCCTTGTCGCTGATCTCGTAGAAGCCGTAGTACTCGCCCTCCTTGCCGGCGGGGATGAGCTGGCTGAACAAAGACCGGCTCAGCGCCTGACTGCCGCCGAGGACCAGGCCGATGCAGCCGCCGAGGATCATGAACGGCAGCGGCGCCTCGGCGGGCAGCCGGAACGCGGCGATGATCACGCCGGTCCAGAGCACCAGGGACAGCAGCACGGTCTTCCACGCGCCGATGCGCCGGGCCAGGGCGCCCAGGGCCAGCGCGCCGCCGAAGGCGAGGAACTGCACCAGCAGGATGGTCACGATCAGGGTGCTCTGCTCCAGCCGCAGTTCCTCGGTGCCGTACTGGCTGGCCAGGGTGATGACGGTCTGGATGCCGTCGTTGAAGACCAGGAAGGCCAGCAGGAAGAACAGCGTCAGCGGGTACGCCTTGATCTCCCGCAGGGTGCGCCCGAGTTGCCGGAACCCGTCGGTGAGCACGTTGCCGCCGCCGTGCAGCGCCTCGGCGGTGGGGTGTTCGCGCAGCCAGCGCAGCGGCAGCAGGGTGAACGCCGCCCACCACACGCCGGCCGAGACGATGGACCAGCGGGCCAGGTCGAGGGTGCGCTGCGGGCTGCCCTCCTCGCTGAGCATGGTGACCGCGACCAGGTTCAGCGCGAGCAGCAGCCCGCCGCCGAGGTAGCCGATGGCCCAGCCGCGGCTGGAGATGGCGTCGCGGTCGTCGGGGCCGCCGAGTTGCGGCAGGAACGAGTTGTAGACCACGACGGCCGCGCCGAAGGAGATGTTGGCGATCAGGAACAGCGCCCCGCCGAGCAGGTACCGCTCGCCGGTGACGAACGCGAAGGCGATGGTGGCGCCGGCGCCGGTGAACGCGGCGGCGGCCAGCAGGCGTTTCTTGTGCACCGACCGGTCGGCGACGGCCCCGATCACCGGCAGCACGAACACGGTGAGGAACACCGACAGCGAGATCAGGTACGGGTAGTAGGAGCCGGCGGCGATCCGGATGCCCAGCGGCTGCACGTATCCGTGGCACTCGTCGGCGCCGAGCCGGCAGCCGGCGGCGAGTTCGGTGACGGTGGTGAGGAACGGCCCGAGGAAGACCGTGATCACGGTGGTCTGGAAGGCGGAGTTCGCCCAGTCGTAGAAGTACCAGCCGGTGCGTTCCCGGCGGGTGCTGCCGGGGCGGGCGGGTTCGGCGACGGCGGGGGTGACCGTTTCGGCCATCGGGGTCCTCTGACTCAGGCGGCCCAGTGGCCGCGGCTGCGGTATACGTCGCGCAGCACGCCGACGTGATCGGTCATGATGCCATCCACACCACGATCAAGTAAGTCGTGCATGTCGGTGGGTTCGTCGATCGTCCAGACGTGCACCTGCAACCCGATGCGGTGGCAGTACGCGATGAACCGCCGGTCGACCACGGGGATGCGCCCGTACCGGACGGGCACCTGGGCGGCGACCACGGACGGGGGCAGGCGCACCGGCCGCCCGTGCAGGGAGGCCATCCGCAGCCGGGCCACGCCGCGCATGCCGAGGCTGGTGGCGACCTTCGGCCCGGCCAGGGCGCGCAGCCGGGTCAGCCGGGTGTCGCTGAACGAGGCGAGCAGCACCCGTTCGCCGGCGCCGGCCCGTAGGACGGTGTCGACGGCCGGGGCGGCCGCGTCGTCGGCCTTGACGTCGATGTTGAACCGGATCTGCGGCCAGGCGGTGAGCACCTCGTCGAGGCGGGGTACGACGGCGGCGCCGCCGACGCGTACCGAGGCCAGGTCGGCCCAGCGCAGGTCGGCGATGCGGCCCGGTTCGCCGGTGACCCGTCGCAGGGTGGCGTCGTGGAAGATCACCGGCACGCCGTCGGCGGTGGCGTGCACGTCGGTCTCGACGTACCGGTAGCCGAGGGCGACGGCCCGGGCGAACGCGGCGGCGGTGTTCTCGTCGCCGTCGGCCGCGCCGCCGCGGTGGGCGAAGGCCAGCGGTGCGGGGGCGTCGAGGTAGCCGTGTCGGGGCTGCACGCGCCGAAGTATGCCCGGCGCGGGTGGCTTCCGGGTAACAGGCCGACGTCGCCGCAGCCAACTTCCCTATCGTTCCCTGTCGCAGCTACGATGGGGAACGATGAGTGATGACATGTACTCGGTGGAGCAGGTCGCGGAGTTGCTCGGGCTGCACGTGCGCACCGTGCGCGGCTACATCCGCGCCGGCCGGCTGCCGGCGGTGCGGATCGGCAAGCAGTACCGGATCGCGCGCGCCGACCTCGCCGCGCTGACCGGGCGGCCCGCGCCCACCGGCCCGGCCGCGTTGGAGGTGTCCAGCATCGCGCAGGTCGAGGGGCTCGACCGGGCCACCGCCGACCGGCTCGCCACCCTGGTGCTGGCCAGCGCCAACAGTCACCCCGACCCCGCCCGCCCGCTGCGGGTGCAGACCGTCCACGACGAGGAACGCCACCGCATGAAGATCGTGATCCTGGGCGACGCGGCCGCCACCGCCGACCTGCTGCACCTGCTCGACGCGGTCCTGCGCGGTGAGGGTGGCCTGCTCGCCACGGCGGGGGTCGGGGATGGTTGACGTGCTGCAGGAGCGGGCCGGGGTGCCGGTGCTGGTGTGCGACCCGGCCGGCCCGCCGATCGCCACGGAGGGCGACGCGCTGGACCTGATCGGTGCGGCCTTCCTCGGCGCCACGGCCGTCGCCGTGCCGGCCGAGCGGCTCGACCCGGCCTTCTTCGCCCTGGGCACCCGCTTCGCCGGGGAGGTCATGCAGAAGTTCGTCAACTACCGGCTGCGGCTGGTCGTCGTCGGTGACATCTCCCGGCACCTGGCCGGCAGCGCCGCGCTGCGGGCCCTGGTGGCCGAGTCCAACCGGCACGGGCACGTGTGGTTCGTCCCGGACCTGGCCGCGCTCGACGAGCGGCTGCGCGCGACCGGCTGAACCCGGCGTGGCTCAGGGACCGCGCAGCCAGCCGGCGGTCAGCGTGGCCACGCCGAGCCCGTCGGTGTCGGCGAGCTTGACGGCGACGAACTGCCGGGCGGCGGGGGAGGTCTGCACCCGGGGCGCGGGCTCCGGGTCGGTGAGCGTGGCCACCACCACGGCGGCGGCGTCGGCCGCCGCCTGCGCGGCGGCGAACGCGCCGGCGCTGCGCGTCAGGTAGGCCCGCAGCGCCGGCCCGTACACCCC
>NZ_JBSGJR010000661.1:0-3457 GCF_053605645.1 Micromonospora sp. NPDC003776 | reverse complement strand
GCCCCTGGGCGGCGGCGACCTCGATGACCCCGCTGGCGATCTCGGAGAAGTACGGGTCGTCGCCCCGGCCACCCCGGCCAGCGCTCACGCGGTGCTGGTCAGCACCAGCCCGACCGCCTCGTCGGTGGTGCCCAGCGGCCCGTCCGAGGTGGTGCTGACCTTCAGCGAGGGGGTCCGCAAGGTGCCCGGCAAGATCCGGGTGATCGCCCCCGACGCGTCCCGGGCCGACCGGGGTGAGCCCACCGTCAAGGGCGCGGTGGTCACCATTCCGGTGGACAGCTCCGCGCGCGGCACCTACCTGGTCAGCTACCGGGTGATCTCGGCCGACAGCCACCCGGTCTCCGGCGCGTTCACCTTCTCGGTGGGCGCCCCGTCGGCTCCGCCGACCGACTCCGGCAGCGACACCCGCGCCGACCCCGTGGTGGAGAACGCGGTCAAGGTGGCGAAGTACCTCGGCTACGCCGGGCTGCTGCTGCTCGTCGGCCCGGCGCTGGTGCTGGCCGCGCTCTGGCCGCGCCGGCTGTCCCGGCGCGGGCCGGCCCGGCTGGCCTGGTCGGGGCTGGGCCTGCTGGTGTTCGCCACCCTCGCCGACGTGTGGCTGCAGGTGCCGTACACCAACGGGGGCGGCCTGTTCGCCGTGACCGGCTCCGGCCTCGGCGACGTGCTCGGCAGCGCGTACGGCACCGCGCACCTGGTCCGGTTGGGCCTGCTCGCGGCGGCGGCGTTCCTGCTGCGGCCGCTCTTCAGCGGGCCGATCGGCCGGACCGACGGGATCATCCTGGCCCTCCTCGGCGGCGCGGCGCTGTTCACCTGGCCGCTCGCGGGTCACCCGGCGGCCTCGCCCGCGCCGGCGGTCTCCGTGGTGGTGGACGCGGTGCACCTGGGCAGCATGGCGGTCTGGCTGGGCGGCCTGGTGATGCTCGCCGTCTTCCTGCTGCGCCGGGCCGACGAGCGGGAGCTGGACGCGATCCTGCCGATCTGGTCCCGCTGGGCGGCCCTGGCGGTGGCGGCGCTGCTGCTCGCCGGGACGGTGCAGGGGCTGATCGAGGTGGCCACCCCGAAGGCGCTGGTGAACACCACGTACGGGCAGCTGCTGCTCGCCAAGATCGTGCTGTTCGTGCTGGTGATCGGGGTGGCCGCGTACTCCCGGTCGCTGGTGCGCCGGCGGACCGCCGCCGGCCGGCCCGGGACCATGCGCCGGGCGGTGCTGGTCGAGCTGCTGATCACCGCGGTGGTGCTCGGGGTCTCGGCGACCCTGGTGCAGACCACCCCGGCGCGCACCGCCGCCAGCGGCGTCGCCGGTACGCCCACCGGCTACTTCTCCGCCACGCTCACCAGCCCGCTCTACTCGCTGCAGGTGGAGCTGGACCCGGCCGAGCGTGGCAACAACTCGCTGCACCTCTACGCGTACACGAAGGACAACCGGCCGCAACCGGTCAAGGAATGGAAGGCCACGGCGGCACTGCCGTCGGCCGGGATCGAGCCGATCGAGATCCCGCTGCTGCCGCTGACCGACAACCACGCAACCGGGGAGCTCAACCTCCCGGCGGCGGGGCAGTGGCAGCTGCGCTTCACCGTCCGCACGTCCGACATCGACCAGGCCACGGTGACCGCCACCGTGCCGATCAAGTAACGGAAGGCGCTCCGACCCATGACCCGTATCCGGCGTTCCGCGACCGCCGCCGCGCTCACCGTCGCGGCTGTCACCATGGCCGTGCTCGGCCTTGCCGGGGCAGCCTCGGCGCACGTCTCGATCAACCCGAAGGAGGCCACCCAGGGCGGCTACGGTCGCTTCGCCTTCCGGGTGCCGAACGAGAGCGACACGGCGTCGACCACCAAGGTGGAGGTGGTACTGCCGGAGAACGCCCCGGTCGGCTCGGTCTCCACCATGCCGGTCGCCGGTTGGACCGTGGCGGTGGAGAAGCGCAAGGTCGACCCGCCGATCAACGTGCACGGCAGCCAGCTCACCGAGGCGGTGTCCAAGCTGACCTGGACCGCGGCCGCCGGCGGTGGGGTCAAGCCCGGTGAGTTCCAGGAGTTCCCGGTGTCGATGGGCCCGCTGCCGGAGGTCGACAAGATGGTGTTCAAGGTGCTGCAGACCTACTCGGACGGCAACGTGTCCCGCTGGATCGAGGAGCCGACGCCGGGCCAGGAGGAGCCGGAGAACCCGGCCCCGGTGCTCACGCTGACCGCCGCGTCGGCGTCCGCCTCGCCGGCCGCGAGCGCGCCGGCCGCCGCCTCCGGCGAGGATGACGACGACTCGGGCACCGCGACCGTGCTGGGAGTGGCCGGTCTGGTGGCCGGCCTGGCCGGACTGATCCTCGGCGGTCTCGCCTTCCTGCGTACCCGGCGGGAGCCCACGGCGAAGTCCTGACCCGCCTCGCCCCTCGCCGGCCCGTCGGAGTCCTCCGGCGGGCCGGCGTCTGTTCGGCCGCTTGCCGTGGATATCCGGCGATTGCGCGGTTCGCGTCGGTAAGGTCGGCCGGGTACTCGCTACCGAGGGAGAGGACGCGAATGCGTTTCGTGCGGACGATCGCCGGCATGCTGCTGTTGACCGTGGGGATTCCGACGCTGCTGGCGGGCGCCGGTCTCTGGGTCGCCGCGCGGCACGCCGACCCGGACGGCGGGTTCGGCGCCCGGTTCGAGACGGTCCGTACCGCGGGGCACGCCGTGGTCGTGAGCGACGTGGACCGGATGCTCCGCGCGGAGGCGCCGTTCGCCCGCACGGGGCAGGCCCGGCTGCGGCTGACCGCCCGGACCGCCGACGGCCCGGCCTTCCTCGGCCTGGCCCCGACCGACCAGGTCGGACGCTGGCTCGCTGCCGTCCCGCACGCCACCGTCACGCGCGTCGCGCTGGCCCGCGGCCCGCTGCCGGTACGGCTGGAGCCGGCCGGCCCACCCGCCACCGGCACCCCCACCGCCGTCCCGGCCGACCAGGACTTCTGGGTACGCGACGGGATCGGCGCGCTGGAGTGGAGCCCGGCAGAGCTGGCCGGGCGCTCGCTGAGCCTGGTGGTGATGCGCCCGGACGGGCGGGCCGACCTGACGCTGGAGCTGCGCGCCGAGGTGCGGGCCGGCTGGTTCCCCGGGGCGGCGTGGGCGTTGCTGGCCGCCGGGACGCTGCTGCTGGTCCTGGCCGTGGTGCTGCTACTGCGACCGGTCCGGCCGCGTGAGGTGGTCTTCGTCGTCGAGCCCGACCAGGTGCCGGTGCTCGCCGGGCGGCTGGGGGTCAGCTCGCTCAGCGGGCTGGGGGCCCGCGAGGACCGTGCCGACCTGCCCGAGCGGCAACTGGTCGCGGTCGGGTCGGGGCACGCGGAGCGACCCCGGGCGGCGATCGGCCCGGTGCCCAGCCGCCGTCCCGAGACCCTGGCGGACCTGCCGCGCGACCCGGCCTGGACCTGGCCGCAGGCCGGCGCGCCGGAGACGCCCGGTCCGTCGCCGCTGGACGGTCCGGCGG
>NZ_JBSGJR010000660.1:0-3465 GCF_053605645.1 Micromonospora sp. NPDC003776 | reverse complement strand
CCCACACCCCCCCCCCCGCCCCCCACCCCCACCGGCCCCCCGCACCACACCACCGCGCCCGCCCCGACCACCACCGCGCCGGCGCCCACCGCGAGTTCCCCCACCGCCGCCCCGAACCCGGTCCCCACCCCGAAGGTGGTCACCCGCGCCGGTTGGCAGGCCGACGAGTCGATCGTCACGGACCCACCGACGTACGGGACCACGGTGAAGGCGTTCTTCGTGCACCACACCGCGGGCAGCAACAGCTACAGCTGCGCCGACTCGGCGGCCATCGTCCGGGGCATCGAGGTCTACCACGTCAAGAGCAACGGCTGGAACGACATCGGCTACAACTTCCTCGTCGACAAGTGCGGGGTGGTCTTCGAGGGCCGCAAGGGCGGCATCGACAAGCCGGTGACCGGCGCGCACACGTACGGCTTCAACACCGACACGGCGGCGATCGCCGTGCTCGGCACCTACATCAGCTCCGGCGTCCCCACGGTGGTGCAGGACGCCGTCGCGCACGTCGCGGCATACCGGCTCGGCCAGTACGGCAACGACCCCGCCGGCACGGTCACCCTGGTCTCCGGGGTCGACGGCAAGTACGACCTCGGCCAGTCCGTGACGTTCAACCGGGTCTCCGGGCACCGGGACGCGGTCGCCACGGAATGCCCGGGCGACGCGCTCTACGGCCAGCTCGCCGGCATCCGTCGCAAGGCGGCGACGATCACCGGGCTGGCGCTCACCGGGGTCACCGGCGGCAAGTCGGGCACCACCTGGTACACCAAGGGCGCGTCCACCGTGTCCTGGTCGGTCGGGACGCCGAGCGCGCTGGTCGCGAAGTTCGAGGTGCTGCTGGACGGGGTCGCCGTCGCCACCGCGGCGGGCACCGCCCGGTCGGCCGCGGTGACGGTCCCGGCCGGGGCGCACACCGTGCAGATCCGGGCCGTGCACCGGCTCGGGCGTACCGCCACCACCGCCGCCCAGACGGTCGTCGGCGACCCGACCGCACCGACCTTCCCCGGCAAGCCGGACCTCGGTCTGCGCACCGGGACGGTCAACAGCACCTCGGTCCCCGTCCAGCTCTCCTGGCGGGCGGCCGACAACGCCGCGCTGCGGGCCACGTACCTGACCGCGCCGAACGCGATCACCTACGGGCCGACCGTCACCAGTGCCGCGGTCCTGGCGAAGCCGGGCGTCGCGACGACCTGGTCGATGAAGGCGCTGGACTGGGCCGGCAACTCGGCCACCGCCTCGAACAGCCGCACGCCGATCCTGTTCCCGGACTCCTCGACCAGCCGCACCGGCACGTGGTCGACGACGTACAACTCCGCCCACCTGGGCGGCAAGGCGCTCACCAGCACCGCCAAGGGCGCCACCATGAAGCTGTCCTTCACCGGCCGGTCGGTGTCGTTCATCGCCGCCCGGTCGTCGACCTCCGGCCAGGTGTACGTCTACCTGGACGGGGTGAAGGTGGCGACGGTGGACCTGAAGGCGAGCAGCACCACGTACCGGCAGGCGGTCTGGACGAAGCGGTGGAGCACCAGCGGCGTGCACACCATCAAGATCGTGGTGGCCGGCACCAGCGGCCGGCCCCGGGTCACCGCGGACGGGTTCGGCTACATCAAGTAACCCACATGGACGGCGACGGGCCCCGGAGCAGACAAGCTCCGGGGCCCGTTCCACGGGTGCCGGCGGGTTCAGACCAGGCAGGTGACGATGTCGGCGACCGAGCGGCGGCGACCGGTGTAGAAGGGGACCTCCTCGCGGACGTGCCGGCGGGCCCGGGCGGCCCGCAGGTCCCGCATCAGGTCGACGATCCGGTGCAGCTCGTCGGCCTCGAAGGCGAGCATCCACTCGTAGTCGCCGAGGGCGAACGAGGCCACCGTGTTGGCCCGCACGTCCGGGTAGTCCCGGGCCATCCGGCCGTGCTCGGCGAGCATCTCGCGCCGCTCGGCGTCGGGCAGCAGGTACCACTCGTACGAGCGGACGAACGGGTAAACGCAGAGGTAGGCGCGCGCCTCCTCGCCGGCCAGGAAGGCCGGGATGTGGCTCTTGTTGAACTCGGCCGGCCGGTGCAGCGCCATCTGCGACCAGACCGGGGTGAGCGCCCGCCCCAGCGTGGTCCGGCGGAACCGCAGGTAGGCGTCCTGCAGGGCGTCGCTGGAGGAGGAGTGCCACCAGATCATCAGGTCGGCGTCGGCGCGCAGCCCGGCGACGTCGTACGTGCCCCGGATGGTGACGTCCTTGCCGGCCAGCTCCTCGAAGAGGGACTCGACCTCGTCGACGACGTTCTCGCGCAGCGACGGGAGGGGGCTGGTGGCCCGGTACACCGACCACATGGTGTAGCGGATGGTCTCGTTGAGCTCCCGCAGCCGCGCCGCGTTGGTCTGCTCCGTCATGCTGCCGATCCTCCCAGTGCTGTGATGATCTCTTCGGCCGCCGTCTCGCCGGAGCGGACGCAGACCGGGATGCCCACGCCGTCGTAACCGGCCCCGGCCAGGGCCAGCGTGGGGTGGGTGGCGTGCAGGCCCGCCCGCACCGCCGTCACCCGGGCGAGGTGCCCGGGGGTGTACTGCGGCAGGGCCCCGCCCCAGCGCTGCACGTGCCGGGCCACCGGGGTGGGCAGCGGCACGCCCAGCACCTTCGACAGCTCCCGGTGCACGGTGGCGACCAGGTCGTCGTCGGTGAGCTGGAGCGACGTCTCGTCGCCGTACCGGCCGACCGAGGCGCGGACCAGGGCCAGCCCGTCGGGACGGCGCAGGTGGCCCCACTTGGTGGTGAAGAAGGTGGACGCCTTGATCAGCAGCCCCTCGGTGGCCGGCACCAGGAAACCGGACAGTTCCGGCAGCTCCGGCTCGGGCAGGGCCATGGTGATCAGGGCGACGCTGGCGTAGTCCAGCCCGCCGACGGTGTCGGCCACCTCGGGCGCCACGCCGGCGAGCAGCCGGGCCGCCGGGCGGGCCGGCACGGCCAGCACCACGGCGTCGACCTCGACGTGCTCCGGCTCGCGGGTCGGGCCGACGGTGAGCCGCCAGCCGGTCGGGGCGCGGTGCAGCTCGCGGACCGCGGCGTCCCGGCGCAGCGTCGCACCACTCGCCTCCGCCGCCGCCTCGACCAGGGTGCTGAGGCCACCGGCCAGGGTGCCGAAGACCGGCGCGCCGGGCGCCCGGGGGGCGGCGGCCTGCGCGGCGCGGACCGCGCCGACCAGGGTGTGCTCGCTCCGGGCCGCCCGGGCGAGGGCCGGCATGGTGGTGACCAGGGAGAGGTCGTCGGCCCGGCCGGCGTAGACGCCGCCGAGCATCGGGTCGACCAGCCGGTCCACCACCTGGTCGCCGAGCCGGTCCCGGACCAGCCGGCCGACCGAGGTGTCGTCGTCCGGGCCGAGCAGCGGCCGGCCGCCGTCCCGGTGGGAGGTCGGGAGAGCGTCGGGTTGGGTATGAGTGTTATTGGACCGGGGGAGATGTGGGTGGTGGCGGGCTCGTG